>NZ_SNXY01000001.1 GCF_004362745.1 Oharaeibacter diazotrophicus
TAGCCTTGCGCTTGTCGCGCGCCAAGCGCTCAGCACACGCCTG
The DNA here is from genome assembly GCF_004362745.1 of Oharaeibacter diazotrophicus. Classification (NCBI taxonomy): domain Bacteria; kingdom Pseudomonadati; phylum Pseudomonadota; class Alphaproteobacteria; order Hyphomicrobiales; family Pleomorphomonadaceae; genus Oharaeibacter; species Oharaeibacter diazotrophicus. Next base: position 44 of record NZ_SNXY01000001.1, read on the forward strand.
AGCCCAGCTTTGAACGTTGCTAGAGACCTCCTCGCCGAGCTGCAGAACAACATCGAAGGTCCGCAAAGCGCCAGTTTCAACATAGTGTCGCTTGGCCGACACCGACCCAATCTGCAGGCGCGCCGGGAGATCCGCCAGCGCTGCAGCGTCAAGACGTTCCCGGTGATTGGTAATTGCTTCGTCAAGGTCAAAGTCACTCCCGGCGAACAACGCATATCCGCCAAGCCGCGGCTGGCGGATCAGCACCGCGCGCTCGACGAGTTCGGCAATGGCGGCTTCCGTCTCAGCGTCGCTGGCAGCAGGTGCGCACAATGAAAGAATGTCGTCGGCAACTGCCAGGCCTGACCCATTGCGGAAGAACTCAATTAGGGCTGCCGACTTAGCGAGCCTAGCGTGCAGGGAGCCGCGAAGGCTCGCCCGCTCTACCGCCTCCATCGCCAACGACAGCCGGGCACCATCGGAGCCTACGGCCAAGGCTGAACCGAAATTTGCGACCAAATAGTCCCATAGCTGATCCGGCCCAAACCAGGGATCGTCTGCGTCGACGTCGGTCGCAGCGAGATGGGCCTGAAAGCCGTGCGGTTCTGCGGAAGACAGGAAGCCGAACACGCTACGCTCGTTTTGCGCAAACCGCTGGCGAGACACAGGCCCCAGCAAAAGGCTGGTTACCGGATGAAGGGGCCATGCGCCGGTCAGGACTTCACTTAGCGCATCGGCATCGATGGCCCTGCGCTTGGAGACTGCCTGAGCCGTTGCTACCGCGAGCAGGGCCGCACGCTTCGGCCGGCTTGGTGATTTAATCGCTTGGGCGATCAGTGCGGCGACTTCATCTGCTTGGGCGACGAAGGGAATGTTGAGATACCGGCCTTGAACCTTGGCCCACTCGTCTCGGGCTGCCTTGCCAAGCTTACCTGCGTACTGTTCAAACGACTGGTGCAGCAGGCCGATCACCACGAGCCGCCCCTTGGATCGCGACGCGCGCTCAGCTAAATCTTGCAGTAAGTGAACATCTCCTCCTTTAGAGACAGAGTATTCTAGAAACTTCCCGAGCTCATCGATCAAAACGAGTATGCCGTCTATCCTTTTCGCCTCAGACTCTAGTTTGTCCAATAAATGCCGATCGTCTGCCATTACTTTGGCGGTGTCAGCCTTACTCCAGCCGAAGGTTACTGCGCCAGCTTCGGCGATCTCTTCTCGGAGTTCCGCTCTCCGTCCTGTCAGCGCGAGAACGGCCCATCCCTTTTCGGTCTCAGGAAAGGCTTCAGAAAAACGCTGAGTCAGCTCGGGACCTGCAAGCTCCGCAGCAAGGGCGCGCCGCTCCTCCACACCGGCGACAAGATTAGCGACTAGCAACGCTGCGCATGACTTACCGCCGCCATATGGGCCTGTCCAAGTGAAGGCCGCTTGGCCCGACTCTGAAAGCCCGTCCGTCATTGTCTCTAGCGCGCGGCGTACGCTCGGTTGCATGACATAGCCAACCAGCGGAGGGCTGCCTTGCAGGTCGGTATCAATCCGGGCGGAGCGGGCAAAGCGCCGCTCAACCCGCACAACATCTTGAAGTCGGGTCATGCCGCTGCCTTCTTCACCGCGTTGTAGGCCCGATCGAGAAGGTGTGTCTCGTTGGGTGCTCGAACTCGAGCCACTTGGCGAAGACCTGCGGTGTCACTCCAAATGAGCGCTCCCTCGGTGACCCGTTCTATACGTGTCAGCCGCTCAAGAACGCTGTCTTCGTCCAACTTGAAAATCCGACCGGGCGAACCTGGCGCATAGCTCGCCTGTTCGACGGAGATTGTCGGCGATGTCTTGTACCACCTCCTCCAAAAGCGCCAAAGCGTCAGCGCAAAGACACCGTCGGAGAGATTGGGCTTCGGTCCTCGCACGAATTCAAACTGTCCCGCCAAACGGGACTCGCGGACGAGGCCGAGCTCCACGAGCAACGGCTCAGCAGCATCCTCACCCCCCTCGCCGCGGGCTGCATAACTTCGCACGAAAACCTCGACATCGCGTCGCAGTGTATTCGCCGAAACCTGCAGGCCTTGGCGGTCTCGCACGGCCTCCAAGATCCCCTGCACCACCATATCCCGGTCAAACATTGTTTGGTTAAGACCGTTGAAGGCATAAAACCAAGTTGTCGCGAGCTCAGGCTTTCCGGCGATCGCTGCATGTACCAGCCAGAGGGTCGACGGCTCTTCTAAGTAGGGATCGAAGCCTCTCTTGAGGTCAAATACACGCCGCGCCCAATCCGTGGGAGCCAGCATTCCGCCTTCATCGCAGAGCACATCAGCGGCTAACGCCCAATGTCGAATAGAGATTGCCATGTTTCGACCTACCCCGAACCTGGCAATCGCCTCGTGTTCCTGGAACGTTCCACGGGTCATAGGCATCTCTGCGCAGGCGTCATAGGCCTTCCGGAGCCAAAGGATCCGCAGAGGGAACGTTTCATGGCCGGCAAATTGCAGGCGGATGTTTGAGTCGGTGAGTATGGACCTCATGTACCAACCCTACTGGGTTGACGGCCCAGTGGCAACCACCACAGATCCGATTGCCGTGGAAATCTGAGCCGCAGCGAAGCGAATATCTTCTAGTGTGTTGTACTTGCTGATGTAAATCCTCAATACTGACCGCGCGTCTTTGTCAGAAATGTGCATGGCTTTAAGTACATGTGAAGAAGCTATTTGGCCTGCAGAGCATGCTGAGCTTGTAGATAGACACACAGTACTCGAAAGTCGGTTGACAATTTCGTCAGCGTCTACACCAGGAAAACTCAGGCTAAGGCTGCCCGAAAGTCTCGGCGCCGAGGCGGCATTCTGGAGCACCTTCACCTGCCGACCCGCAAGTTCTGTCAGCAATTCCCTCGCTAGGCGCTCCTGAATTTGACTGACGTGCATCATGTCCTGATCAGCCAAGGCCGCTGCCGCTCCAAACCCAACGATGAGCGGGGTCGGCAAAGTTCCGGGCCGCAGTCCTCTCTCCTGGCCCCCACCGAACACCAGCGGGCGAGGCTTTATGGCTGCTATGCCGGACACGAAGACTGCGCCGACGCCCATTGGCCCGTATAGCTTGTGCGCAGAGAGGCTAGCGTAATCCAAATCAAGGGCCACCACATCTACCGGCGCCTTGCCTGCTAGCTGCGCCAGATCGCTATGGATCAAAGCGCCCTTGGCATGCGCCAATTGTGCAGCACCACCAATTGGTTGGATCGTGCCAACTTCGTTGTTGGCACCCATGAGTGAGACGAGCAACGTGTCTTCATCTAATAGCTGTTCGAGGGCTGGTAGATCAACCAAACCTTGGGGGGTTACCGGCGCAAGCTGTACTCGAAAGCCCCGCGCGGCGAGCTCCTCAAGCACGGCCAAGATACTTCTGTGCTCAATCGCTGACGCAATAATCTTATTTCTACGAAGGCCCATTTTCCTTGCCGCCTCGGCAACGCCTAGCACCACAAGGTTGTTGGCTTCTGTAGCGCCCGATGTGAACAGTATCTCCTGTGACTCGGCGCCGATTAAATTGGCGATTTGTACCCTAGCAAGTTCGATCCCTGCGGCGGCTTGTTGACCACGTGTGTGCGGCGACTGCGCATTACCAGTCGCTGTCCAGTAGGGAGCCATAGCCTCCGCCACCTCTGCCGCTAGAGGCGTTGTGGCGTGCCCATCAAGATAAACGATGTAACTCACTGATTGCTGCTCCCTGTGGGGTCTTAGCCTTTACCACGGAGTACATCAGAACGAAACAAGAACTTTTGCGAAGCCATAACCTTTTATAGGTAATTTTTCATACTTTATTGCACATTAATCAGACGGCACTCGAGCTTGGTTGGATGTCTCATCGGTTTCCGTCTTCTGTTTTCATAGCTCGCTTGGGCGGTTACCGACGTTTCGACTCGCTGTGTAGTGCCTTGGTTTTTTTGTTCTGATGCGTGGTGGTCGGGTTTCCGACCCCTCCCCCCTCTGAGGGACAGCCAAGCCACCCATGAGCTCGCGGTGACCCGGACTAGGTTCGGCAGATTGCGCCAAGCAGTTTGACGCCTCTCCGTCACTGAGAGGAAGCCTAGCCGCACTGCTTCCCGCACCGCGTCCTTCACGATCGTCCGCGACGTGCCAGCGATCGCGGCAATGGCGTCGATCGGAAGGACACACGATCCCCGACGTGCCACCTGTTGGGCAATGACGGCGAGCGCCGCCTGCTGGGCGAGGGTGAAAGCCGCGGCGATCTGGGGCGGGAGCCATCCGGCAGCGACAAGACGGCGTCTTCGGTCAAGCGATCGGGCCCGGTCAGGTGACTTGCAGATAGGAGGCTTTCGGAGGGGTATGGGCCTCGCTGCCGAAACAGGCATTCGTAGAGCGGCGCGGCGGGCCTCGATGGCCTCGCCCAGTCGGCCGGCATCCTCCTCCCCCACGGCACCTTCGGCCGCAGCGCGCCAGAGCACCTTCGCGATGTCGTCGACAACGCGGCTTGTTCGGGCGGCCGCAAGGGCTCCCGCTATCTGTTCAGCTAGCATGTTGGTCCTCGGGTTAAGGACCGCCGGGCAAGGCTTCGCCCTTTAGCGAAATCGTTCTTTGACGATTGACGCTATCGGTCGGCTCTGGCAGGCTTGGAGTGTTCAGGGGTTCCAAGCCCTTCTGATTTTCCGGCCTCGGATGGGTTGCCGCCCTTCCGGGGCCGAGCCTTTTTCAGCGGTAATTTTTATTTTCGGCTTCATCTCCTGGTCGCACTCCATATCGGGCCGTGATTTGCCCGAGTCGGTCAAGCTGAAGGCTCCACACACGCAAACATGCCGGCATGACGGCCAGCAGGCAGGTGCACTAGCCTTCATGCAATTCGGCTCATCCCCTCACGCTCGAACACCAAGTTCAGACCGTCGCGCAGGATCTCCTGGACGGTGGTGTCCCGCTTGAGCGCGAGCAGCTTCAACTGCTTCAGTGCCTCGCCCGAGAGATAAGTGGCAGCAACGCGCTTACCCTCTCGACTGCGGGCTACTGGGTACTTGCGTCCGGTCGGTTGGATCTCAGTCGGCACAGCAACTGGCGCCGGGGCAGACGCCTCAACAGCGGGTTCGGGCACCACCGACTCTGTACTGGCGAACAGGCTGGATCGCTTCGCGGTTTTCGCCATAATCTCCCTCTCCATTCTGCCCACAGGCCCGCATGTACGCGGGCCTACATATCCAACTGCCCACGTGCCCACGTGTAGAAATCACGGATTTCTTCGGCCGCTTTGCCGTCCGGCTCGAACTCCATCGCGGTCCTGCCGTCGATCACCGCATGAGAGTAGGCGACGCGCTGGAAGATCACCGGGGGCGCCACTTTCGCGCCCTGCCCTTCCAGACCGCGCCGAGCCTCCTCCGTCACCGCCGAGCGGACAGGTGCCGCAGACAACACTATGAAGGCTGGCTTGCGAGCGATCTCGGCAAGGTCACGCGTGGCCCCTATGGCATCAAGGTCGAACGCCGCCGGCCGGCAAGGGATCAGGATCAGGTCGGCCGCCTTCGCTGCGATCAGCGACGCGCGATCTGCGTTTGGTGCTGTGTCGATCACCAGGAGGTCGGCGCCGTTCGCCCGAGCGGCGTCTGCGAGCTGCGGCAGGCGTTCCGCGTGGTCGCCGATCACCTCGGGACCGTCAAGCGTCCGCTTGTCAGCCCATTTGCGCGCCGACGCCTGCGGGTCGAGGTCGACCACGGCCACCTGCTTGCCGTCGAGGAACGCGGCCACAGCGAGATGCAGCGCAGTCGTCGTTTTTCCAACGCCGCCTTTCTGGCTCAGGACTGCCACGGTTTTCATGCTCACGACTCAGCCTACCCAGCATGCCCACATGCTGCCGAACCCACATGACCGCCTGCAACTGGTTAATCACGCGTTAGCAGATCTGAAGATTGACCGCGTGCCCACATGCGGACATGCCGACACGGCTAAGACGTAGTCAGCCAGCAATGGCGAAGAGGGTTCGGTGCAGACAGGTACAGGGAGGGGAGACTATCCCCGCGGCTCCTATAGCTCCAATACAGAACAGATGAGGCGCGCACTTGTAAAGTAATTGTCAATTCAGTGCTGACACCCGCTCCATTAAGCTGGCGCGCGCTAACTGAATGGCTACACCATTCGTCTTCGCCGAGAGATCGGCGAGAGCTTTGGTGCCCAGGAAGCAGGCGATCCGCTCAGCGTTGGCTCCGCTCGAATGAGGCAACCCGTCTAGAATGTTGCCGCGCGGAACCCCGGCCTCGGCAGCGACGGTCAACAGCACCTTCGCGACCTTGGGGCCCAACGGCACGAACAAGGCGTTGCGCAGCAGCGCCATCTCGGTCCGCAGGTGAACCAGCTGGTCCTGCAGGAGGGGTACTGAGCCGATGCCGGGAGCCCCTGAGTAGTTCTCCCCATTCAGGAAGACCGGATAGCGCAGCGCCGAGGTAAAGTGCGCGAGGTTGGATTGATCCGTCCACAGCGCGCGGGTCGTCCGCACTCCAAGCACGTCCGCGATACCGATCGAGTCCAGCATCGAGACCAAGTTAGTTCGCATCGCGCCGGCGAAGCTGGCATGGACCTTGGCGGCGGCGAGAGCGTGAGGGATATCTCCCCCGCCACGGAGAATACGGTGAGCTTCTCGCAGGGCAGCGGCCATCTGCTGGCGGCCCGGGGTGATGCCGACAACTACGATTTTCGCAGCTTCGTTGACGTGGTCGAAGGGCGCGTAGGCGACCTCGATCCGGCGCCCCCGATGAGTGGCCGACGCCATGTGAAGGGCCCGCGGGGCGCGGATTTCGTCCTCGAGGGTCGCCGGCGTAAGAGTACGAAGGAGGGAAAGGAAATGATGCTGGTCCATGGGATCCCTAAGGTTTAGTGAGTGTAGGCGAAAGCAGCGGTGATGATCCGCCCAGCATTCTCGATGACGTAAGCTTTCTGCGTGCGGTAAGGCTCGATTACCTTGGCAATCTCTTTGCCCGCCACCTTGCGGATAGCCCGCATACTGTTCCCGGTCAGAACGTAGGACCGAGCTCCCGCTCCACACTCGCGAGAGTCTCCGTACTCAACGATCATCTCCACGATCATCGGCGGGATATTCCGCGCCGTCGTGCGCTCACGGGCATGCCGGGTCATCGAAAAGGCCATAGGTCCTCCTTCGGCCAATCGGCCGTTTGCTTTACTGGTAGGGTCCAAGAGATCCGGTTTAGACTTGCTGCGTTCGGTCGCGCCGCATCGAAACCTCTAGCGCCTTGCCGACAAACAGCGGGACATCAAGATCCAGCACTTCCGCGAGCTTTTCTGCGTCCTGCCGATCGAACGTGAATGTTCCGTCTATCCAAGCAGTTACACGGTCAGCTGGTAGAGGGGCTTTGTCGCGCGGCCACAGGAGCCGCGAGACGACGCGACTGAGGGCTTCAGCTGAGGAGAGCTCCACGAGATGCTCACGTAGAAAGCGATCTTCCTGCGGTCGGTTCGGGGTCGGGACGAAGCCGCGACGACCGGATAGCCACCGCACGCCCTCAGCATGGTTGACCTCGACGGGCTTTGAGCCTGGCACCGCCCGAAGCCCATTGTCGCTGCGGTCGGCAAGAGCATTGCGGACGGCGCCTTCGGTCATGTTCGCAAGCAGCGCGAGGTCACGGATGGTGAAGTCTCCATAGGCATCGTCCAGCTTTTCGCGGGCATGCACCGCGTCCACGACCGTGCGGCAAAAACCATCTTGGGTCATGAAGACATGCGTTTCACCTTGGCGATCCCTCTGTCCACCACAGCGCGGGGTACCCTCCATGAAAGCGTAGAGGTCGAGAGCCATTTCCGAGCTGTACTTGTTCAAATACCCGGGCTGGAACGCGAAGTCGTAGCCCGCGTCGAACGCAAAGGTGATTGGAAACCGAGAGAGATCGACCCTTGAAGGGGCCTCCTCCCAGTACTGATCGGACTCAAAGCCGATGAAGGCTACCGCCATGGCGGACCCAGCGCCCATCGCCAGGTGGTCGGCTTCAAAGAGGAAGATCGTCCGCAGTTCGTCGAGCATCTGGTCCTTGGTGAAGCGAGCCATGTTATTTCCATGCGTGCGTGTTTGCATGAAGCGGACAATGCCCCACCCTTACCCCCTCGTCAACAGAGAAAATGCAAAGGCGCGCGCCTAAATGCATGCCTTGCGCGCGGCGGTTTTAGAGCCTGGGATCTTCCCCAATGAGGCGGCGATCGCTTGGCTCGTTGGTGCGATACTCCTCAAGCAAAATGACGAGTGGGCCGTCCAGCGCGCCCGGTACATGATCCTTGAGACCATCACCGCCCACGGCGATGATCCCCTCGTTGGACTGCCGGACATGGCAGTCCAACGAGCGTCCCGGCCAAGCCGGCGACCATCGGTGATTGCTCAGGCAACTACACCACGCTTAGGGATACGATCGACTTCGGCAGAATTGCCGAAAGGCTTTAGGGATCTACGTGGGGTAGGCGCGGCTGAGGCGGCTCTGGTGGATAGGGGAGGTCTTCTAGCATCACGCATTCGATGCCCGATCCCACAAGGAGGCGCCGGATCCCTTTGTCATGAGTGTAGACCCTGTCAGCACGGCGGACGATGGCAGTAGCGGCCACCATGGCATCGAATTTCGCCATAGCCTTCCAGTGCGGTGGGCGGTCCTCGGGGCGACGGGAGTCAAATTCCCGTCGCATGATCACCCCGGTTTCTATGGCAATTACCAGATCAAAGTCTTGAATGATGAAGCGAGGCGGGCGGAGCTGATCCATTATCTCTGCCACGCGGTCCACTCGGCCTGCGACGATCTCGGATACCACCGCTGTCGGGATCATGATTTCGGTTTTTGATTTTCCGAGCTGCTCGATAGCGTACTGAACGCGCTCATGACCTCGATCGAGTCCTGTGGTGTCCGCCTCTGGCGGATCAAGAAGAAGCACGAGGAAGTTAGCGTCAACGACGATCATCCTTCGCGAAGTTCCTTAATCGCCTTGAAGGCCTCTGATGCTTGTCCCGGCGAAAGCAGCCGCCCAGCTCGAGCGAGAACTTCGCTCAGCGGCTCCTCCACGAGCGGCTCGAAGGCGGAGACCTCTAGTGCTTCAAGCTCCCAGCGGCCGTTCGTGTCGCGCCTCCACCTTCCATGGCCGGTCAGGCGAACGAGACGCCGGAAGTGCTTCACGAGCTCCTCTGCCATTTCAGCAGTGACCGTTATCCCGCTCTTGGCGAGCCCCGTCTGGTCCTCGATGCCAATTGAGACACTGTCCCCGCCCCCCTGGATCCGCACAAGACGGCCCTGGACCGCAGTGATTTGTTTGATGCCGCCGACAGAACGGGTGGGCTTTGGCCGGCCCGGGAATGAAATCACGACACCTCCCGGCATATCGAGAGTGGCTTGTCCATGATCTTCCCACACCATCTCATTCAGTCGACGGTTGGCACTGATCGAGACAGCGTCTCCGGTTCCGGCAACCGCGCTTCGCACACGGGTCGAAACGACCGGCTTCACCTCTTGGTCGACGCGAGTGACCAGCACCAGGCTGCCCGCCTCGATTGAAGCTAGGCGCACGTGTTCCTGGGAGCCAAGAAGGGCAGCCAATTGATCGAGGTATGCAGCAAGGCGCGCCATCGGGATCGTATCCGGCGATAGCGTGTCGATGCGGAAACGGTACTCGGCGAAGTCAGTCATCCCCGCTCCCTCTGCTGAGGAGCTTTCGCAAGCTCTTGCACCTTGTGGGTAGCACCGTCAACGTTTGGTTCCGGATACCGTTTCTCAAGGCGGTTTGCCGATGGGCTGCCCCTCACAGCAGTCCCGCCCCGGCGTGGTCCTTGAAGGTCTCCGCATCGCGGACGTAGACGGCGAGCATGTCGACGCTCTTGTGCCGGCTGACGTCCATCATCTTGAACACGGTCGCGCCCTTGGCGGCGGCTGAGGTCAGGAACCCGGCGCGCAGGCTGTGGGCGGCGAACACCTCGGGGTCGAGGCCGGCCCATTCGGCGTAGTGTTTCACGATCGCCGCCACCGCCACCCCGGACAGCCCCACCGGCACCCTTGCCGCCCGGCTGGGGCGGGGCGGGACCAGGCGACCACCTTTGCCAACAGCGCGGAACACCGGGCCGGTGGTGAGGCCGGCCGCATCGATCCAGGTCCGCACCGCTCGCACCGGGCAGGTCGCTCCCGTTCCCCGGATCACCCCGATGGTCTGGCCGATCCGGTCCTGGTCGGTCTTGCTCCCCCGGATAGTGACGCGCAGACCGTCGTCGTCCTCGGCGAGGTCCTCCACCTGCAGGGCGACGAGCTCGGAGCGCCGGAAGGCACCACCGAAGCCGAGCAGCAGCAGAGCCGCGTCCCGCTTGCCCTTGAGGGTGGTGCGGTCGACCCCCGCCACCATGACCTTGAGACGCTCGGCGGTGGCGGGGGCCTTGCGCTCGGGAGCGGCCCCGAGGGTACGCCGGATCCCCTTCATGGTGGCCCGCAACGTCTCGTCGGTCGTCGGGTCGGGCAGGCCGGCGCGCTTATGGGCCCAGCGGAGGGCGGCCACGCACTGGCTGATCGATGACACGGACAGCCCTCGAGCGGCTTCGGTCGTGAGGAAGGCCCGCACCGTGGCAACTGATGCCGGGTAGGGAGCCTCGAGGCCCTGGTCCCCGCACCAGGCGGCGAAGTTGCGCAGCCACCGCGCGTAGACCGCCCGCGTGCTGTCGGCCATCTCGGCGGCGGCGAGGTCATCGGCGAGCGCGAGGGCCTCGGTGAGGGTGGTGGGAGCGCCGCACGGGGCGAGGGGCGACAGGGTCGACATGGCGGTCCTTTGGTTTCGGTAAGCCCACTTTACGCAAGCAATCCGCGGCGGTCAGGAGGGCCTAGCTGGTCGTCCAAGCTGTCCAAGCTCAAGTACGCGCGCGGGCGCGCGCGCGAGGGTTGCCGTCGCCGGCGTAAGGGCGACGGCCCAACGTCCAACGACGAGCTCACGCTCGCGGCCGTCCCACGAAGCCGCTCAGCCCGGGTCACGCCGAAGCCCGCGAGAGATCTCGCCCACTCGGTGCGCGGGTAACGTCCTTCCAGAGGACACCTCCGGGCTCGATAGACTTAAATCCACGCCTGATCGTTGATCGAGCCCATCTTGATCCTCCGAAGCAGCTTTACGTCTGGACCATCATGAACGCTCAGGCCAGGGGCATCAAGAGAGGGGTGCCACCTTTTTATTCTTTTCAAATAATGGCTTATCCCCTCTATCCCCTCGGAAACCGCTCGGCCAAGAACTCAAAATCCCAGTCTTATATCGACTGGTGAAAAGTGGTGAACACTTTGGTCTGGTACTCTGCGTTATAATTCTTACTTGTCCCCTCGTGTTCAAAACGAGGATTGAATATGGAAAACTTAAGCCTCGAACATCATCTCTCGGCTGACCTCATCCCCGAAGACCACTTCGGTCACCGGATCGGAATTCGCTCCAAGTGTCTTCCCGATCTGATCGATGCCGACCTCTTCCCCAAGCCCCACCCCCTCAAGATCAACCGTCGCTACTACTTCAAGGATTGGATGGCTGGCGCGTTCCTGAGCTATGTATGGAATTACGCGTCGGATTTTGAGATCGAGCAGATCGCCCAGATCCTGCGTAAGCACGATCCTCGCTTCCTCGACTATCGGGAGATCCGCTCTGACGAGACCACGCGCGACTGGCTGAACGAGGTCCTTGTTGCCAACACCAACGAGGATTACCTGCCGTGAGCCTCCTCGAAACCGCTCTCCGCTTCGTCGGCGAAGGCTGCTCGGTGTTCCCGCTGCAGCCGAGGTCGAAGGCCCCGTTCCCCGGCTCTCGGGGCTTCAAGGACGCCACGTTCGATCACGAGACGATCTCGGGTTGGCTGAGTGACGAGACCCTGAACTACGGGATCGTGCCCTCGGCCGAGATCCTGGTTATCGACGTCGATCCCCGCAATGGCGGGGATCTGGTGGCCCTCGAGAAGGAAGTCGGGGCTCTTCCCCCCACCGTCACGGTCAAGACCGGAGGGGGCGGCACCCACGCCTACTACCGGAAGGCCGGGGGGTGGAGCGGCCGCCCGCGCAAGACGGTTGCCGGTATCGATCTCAAGCTCTCCAACGGCTACGTCGTGGGCCCGGGCTCGGTCCACCCGTCGGGTGGCGCCTACGCGTTCATGCCCGGCCTGGCGCTCGGCGAGATCGCGATCGCCGAGGCGCCGGCCGGCCTCGTCCAGTGGTTTGAGCCGGAGCCCGAGCGGAAGGCTCCGCCCGTCCTCGATGACGACAGCGACGTGGATCTCGGCGATCGCAGGGCCGACTTCACTGCCATCGAGAACGGCTGTGCCTGGGTCGCGTCCTGTCGTGACCAGGCGGCCGATCTGCCGGAACCGCAGTGGAAGCTCCTGGCGAACCTGACGGCGCGCTGCGACCAGGGGTTCCAGCACTTCCACCGGATCTCGAGCCTGGATCCAACGCGCTATGACCGCTTAGAGACCACCGAGAAGTTCCAGCGGGCGCGCGACACCGGCTACCGCCCTCCGCTCTGTGCGAGCGTGCAGGCCGAGGGGTTCACCGGCTGCACCCGTTGCCCCTTCAGCCAGACCATCAAGAGCCCGATGAGGCTCGGCTACCGGGATCCCGAGCTGACGAAGATCCAGGCCACGAGCGTCTACGATGCGGCCAGTGATCGGTGGGTGCGGATCGACCGGGAGCCGTTCACCTACCTGCCGGCGCGGAATTTTTCGAACTTGCACAAGGCGACGCTGAAGTCCCCTCATGACGAGCTCGTCAGTTCGCCCCTGACCTGCAAGGTGGAGGCGACCGAGTACATTCCCGGCGAGGAGATGTTTTCCCGCCGGCCGGATGGTCGCCTGGTTCTGAACACCTGGTGCGCCGGCGGGATCGCGGGTCGGTCCGGAAATTGCGACGGGATCCTCGCCCATCTTCGCTATCTCACGATGTCGGAGCGCGAGTACGAGCACCTGCTCGACTACCTCGCGCACCTGGTTCAGTTCCCCGCCCTCAAGATCCGCCACGCGGTCCTGATCATCTCCCGGCAGGGGGTGGGGAAGTCCTTCTTCCCCCGGGTCGCTCGCCACCTGTTCGGCGCCAGCAACGTCCAAGAGGACACCGCCGACGCGATCCAGAACAACTTCTGGGGTCGTCGCCTCGTGGATAAGCAGTATCTCATCCTCAACGAGATGATGCTCGGTGACGACGATCAGCGGCGGCTCAACAATAAGATGAAGGAGCTCCTCAGCGAGGACCACGTCATCGTCGAGGAGAAGCATATTCCCGCCTATAGCGCCATGACGCCGCGCGGGATCTTCGCCTTCTCGAACCACGACCGGCCGATCAAGCTCGAACGGGGCGATCGCCGGCTCTTTGTGATCCGGAATGAGCGGGATCCGAAGCCCGCTGACTACTACAAGGGGTTCTACGGGATGGTCCTCGACGCCGAGGCTGCGGCCTTCAAGGCGTTCCTGGAAACCCGGTCTCTCGCCCACTTCTCCGCGGGCGCGCACCCGCCCATGACGGAGGCGAAGTACGAGCTCGAGCAGGCAAGTCGGTCGGAGCTCGAGCAGTCGATCGCGACGTGGATCGAGGACAAGGTGAAGCCCTTCGAGGTCGACCTGGTCAGCGCTGACGAAGTGGCGGCTCAGATGAGTGCGGCGATGGGGACGCGTTCACCGCTCGGTGTTCATGGTCGGGTGACCTCGCAGCGGATTGCGACCGCGCTCACCAAGATTGGCGCGATCCGGTACGGCAGCAGCGCGGTCTCGGTGTGTGGCGATCCCGCCAAGAAGAAGCGGCTCTGGATCGTTCGCGACCATCGCTTCTGGCAGGGGGCCAGCCTGCAGGAGGTGCGCAATCACCTCAATTCCACCACGGTGGAACGGTGGAACGGCCCTCTACAACTGGTTCAATAATAATAATTTTTTCCAGAAAGGGTTAGATATGACTGTTCCAAGCCGTTCCTGTTCCACGATGGTTGAGAGGGAGAGCCGGCCTCCGGCTCCTCTCCACCCCAACCCTGCCGGCAAGCCGCCGCGGCCGTCGCTCCGCCAGATTGCCGTCACGCCCGACGAGGTCCTGGCGCAACACGAACCCTGGACCACCCTGTCGACGAAGCAGCTCGCGGCCGTGCTCGGGGTCGATCCTGGCACCGTCACCGTCTGGCGCTGGCGGGGCGTCGGGCCGCCCTGCCAGGGCATCCGCTACGGAGTCACCCAGCTGGTCCAGTGGCTCGCTGAACGGACGGGAGCTCCGATGTCGGAGGAGGACGTGCTTCGGCGCTACCTTACAGTCCGGGGCATGCAAGACGTCAACGCGATCACCATAAACCAGCTTTGGCAGGTCGTCGAAGTGTTGCGAGGCTGAGCCATCCGGAACGACTTCCGAGCGTCTGCGAAGCGGAAGCCCTCAGACTCTAACGGAGCTTCAGCACTTCTGAATAGGAGCCAGGCACACCGACCTCAAAACGATCAGGTGCGAAATAAAGGAGCCAGCGGATCAGTGTCTGCCCGGCCGTCTGTCGCTCCTCGTGGACAGCGTCTGGGAGAATAGTCCGCAGCCAATCAGTCAAGGCTCCAAAGCGCTGCGGCTTGGTAAGGAAGGCCTCAAGAGCGGCGACAACTGACGAATTCAGCAAGACACCTCGGACATGCGCGTCAAAGGTTGGCTCCCCAGAGTCGAGGGGGGGAGCGAGAGCGATCAGGTCTCGCAGCGCAGGCTCCTCCAACGTCGCCTTCTTCATCCAATCGACATCGAGAGCCAGACCATACAGGCGGTCTGGCGATCTGAAGGTAGGGAACCAAGAGCTCGCGGCTTCGGCTCCGCCTTCGCCTTGGGCGTCTGGCGGCGCCAATGCCTCAAGCGGCAACTTACTGTGCAAGGCATCTGCTCGGGCGCGAATGTTCTCAGCCTCTAGACGGGTTGCTCTCCGGCTACGTCCTTCGAGGTCAGCCATGAACAGCCTCACCGTGCTTGGAAAAACCGCTATCGGATGCATAATCTCAAAATTTGGACGAGAAGAAAGTCCTAGCGCCGCAGCGGTAATGTTCACAGAACCAATCAAAGCGGATCCATTATCTACTAAAAAAATCTTGGCGTGCAGTTCATCGCAAAGATAAACCGACGCCCTACCTCGCGCCTCACTCACATCGAGCACCTCAAGATCGCTAACGCCCGCCGCAACCTCGTCCACACGCCAACGTGTGAACGTGCGCACAATCACGCCTGGTCGAAGCGCGGTGAGGAGTCGAAGGAAAACCGGCGCCTTGATAAAGGGTGCGACGAGTACAACCTCGTCCTTTGCCCCCGAGAGGTGTTCGCAGATCCGTTGGTCAAGTTCCCGCCAGAACACGGCAGCACCTACTCGTCTGCTTCACGCAAAAAGTCCCGGGCAATCCGGCCCCACTCTCCACGGGTATCCTCAAGTTCGATCTTTCGATCGCCCGAGGCCTCGTCCTCCATCCGAGCCCAAGCGGTGAGCAAGAGTTTCAGGCCTTGCAGTGCCGGGCTCTCTGGGGTGTCCGCCTCTCCCTCTCGTAAAAGATCGAACAGATGAGCATGCGCCGGGTGTTTTGTGTTGATTGTGATGATGATCACACCAGCCTTAGATGTAATGTCAAAGACGGCGAAACCTGGGAAGTCGGCGTGACGGAAGAGAAATTTGATCTTTCGCTTTACATAAGTGACAGCGATTTCACGGGCCGTGGCCGGATCGAGCCCCTCCTGCTCGATCTCATCGGTCAGAACATCAGTGCGCTCCTCGTCCGGCCTGCTTTCGTCTTTATCGCTAGCCCCGGTTTCGCCGAGCCTCTCCTGGCGCCGGCGCAAGGCCCGCGTGGCGATGTCCTCTGCGGTACTGCCGTCTTCTGACTGCGCAGCTTTTTCGGTGCGCTCGCCCTCGCGCATACGGGCAACCTGGGCCCGGATAGTCTCGAGCAGCTTATCGACTACCCTGCTGATCTCATACATCGGCAGGCGGGGGTCATTGTCGAGGTCCAGTTGGTGCTGGTAGTCAGCCAGGCTTAAGCTTTGGGCCGCAGCGTCTTCCTCGATGTCGAGTCGTTGGAAGCTAGTCGCCGACTGCTTGTTGTTCGAGACCCCGAAGACGGCGTCGAGCGCCGGCGTGAAGGCAACCTCAATGCCCCACCAGCGCTCCCGGGGATCGTAGGAATTTTCGAAAGAGCGGTTTAGCTCAAGTTCGCGGTCAGCACGGACCACCGATACACCCTGGTTCTTTTTGGCGAGGGCACCAATCGGCGACCTACCGCCCTTCTTGCGGGTCTCCACCTTACAAATAGAGGCGGTCACCGTGACGATGTGCGTCTGCCCGCCGTAGCCGACTTCGATCTCCTGCGGTTCGCCGAAGGGCTCAAAGGCAGGCGTATCGTTGTAGGGCGCGGGTGCGCTGGTGCCCCGCATCAGCATCAGGGGATCATTCGGCCGAACGAACTCTTCGTTAACGTTCACGAAGTGGCCGCTCCGGCCCTCTTCATAGGCTGCAAGTCGGATCGTTGCTTTGCCGGTGTTGATAAAATACCGATAGATGCGGCCGATCATCATCTCAGCGTTACGAAGCAGAGCCGTGCTCTGCTTCCACTTCATCAGGTCGAGTTGAGTCCAGATAACAAGCGTGCCGCTCTCGCCGACGTCCGTACTGATGACCTTCAGCCAGTCTGGAGGGATCACCGCTGCTTGCGGCTCCGGAACGTCGACCATCTCGCCCTCTTGGATCTCATCGACGTCGAGATAGCTGTGCCACGTCTTGCCGTCGCGCCAAGTGTAAACATCCACTCGGCGGGCTTGGGAGATCGATGAGTTCGGCAACCCCATGCCGAACTTGCCGATGCCTTTCTGGTCGTCTTCCTCAAGGTGATTGCCGACCCCAAACTGCAGCGCGCGGCGCAGGGTGTCACGATCCATGCCCGAGGCGTTGTCGTAGACCGCTAGGCGATCGAGTCGCCGCCGGCCACCAGGGCTGTCGAGGCCAGCCTTGTCGATGCAGATCACCTCGACCGCGACAGGGCGGGACAGCCCCTCGCCTGCCTGGATCGAGTTGTCGATGAGCTCAGCGATGGCGTAGGCGCTGTCTTTGTAGCCCGAGCTGCGCATCGCCTTAATGGACAGCTTTTGCGGAATGATCGCGAAGCTCACGTGCTTAGTCCCCCTCCCAAATATCGTCCCAGAATGCGAACCCCTCGGCCAGGCTGCGGAAACCCGGCGCTTGGTCTACGACGGTCAGGACGCGGCAGGCGGCGTTGCCCCCTGCTCGCGTTCCCCGAGCGGCCCTTCCAATCATCTGACTGTAGAGCACGACCGAACTTGTCGGTCGCGCGATGAAGGCAACATTGGTCTTTGGCGCGTCAAAACCGGTCGTAAGGACGCCGTAGTTGCAGAGGACGTCGAGCTCGTCGGTCTCGCGATAGCGCTGGATAATCTGACGCCGACGTTCGGCGGGTGTGCTCGACGTGACAGCGGCCGCCTTGATGCCCCGAAGGCGAAGGACGCTAGCCAGAAGGCCCGCATGATCCACCGAGATGGCAAAGAGGATGATCTTGCCACCGGCCGCGACCTCGGACTCGACCGTGTTGACGATCAGCAGGTTGCGGACGTCGTCGGCCGCTAGGCCCTCAATGATGCGTGCGGGAAGATCAAAGCCCTCCCGCAGGCGGGCAGCCTCGGCCTCACTCAGCTTGACGTCGCCCTTCGGTTTGAACGGGAGCTGCACGAAGTCAGTCTTTGCCAGATAGCCCTCGGCCGTAAGATAATTGACCGGGTTTTCGTACCCCTCGACATCGAGCCGGACCTTCTGCCGGTTGAAGAACTTCGCCAAATCCAGATCAGCGCCGACGTCCTTAAGTGATCGTCCGGGTGTGGCGGACAGCCCGAGAATTCCCGCCGCGGGCCGCCGCTGCAACAAATTTAAGAGGTGCGAGTAGGTTGGGGCCGTCGCTTGGTGCGCTTCGTCCATGACGATGAGCTTCACCCGTTTAGCCAGGTCGAGAACCTCACCCTGCCGCGAGAGGCTATCCCTATAGAGCAGCTGCAGGCCGGCGACGATGAAGCCGTCCTTGATCTCTCTGAAGTCGGCGATGCGATAATCGGCATAGTGCCGATAGACCGTGAACTCCCGTGAGCCGAGTGCCATCCATGCCTTCACCGCCTCATCGAAGGCTTGGTCACAGAGCTCTTCTGAGTGGGCGAGCCAGACGATCACCTGCCCGTCGGGAAGCCCCCGCAGCAGGTCGACGATCGTGGTCATTGCGGTGCGGGTTTTCCCCGCCCCGGTTGGCATGTGCAGCAAGACCCGCGCATTCCGCGGCGCCAACTTCTCGCGAACCGCCAGCGACGCACGACGCTGATGGGGAAAGAGCGTATAGGACGAGGTAGTTGTGGCAAGTGAGGCCTTCTCCTCGACCTCCTCCACCTCGACCGGCACGCCGAAATAGGCATGCAGCGTCGCCAACTGGACCTGGGATCGGTCGAAATCGACGCGAGCGATGGCCTCAAACGGATCACCAGGCGGAAGGGCCAGCACTTCACGAAGCTGCTCAGCCTCATCCTTTTTCAACGCCTCCACGACGAGCGTCCGAACAGCTGAGATCTTAAGCGCCGCGCTCGCGCCAAGACGTTCAACCACAATAGTCGCGAGCGTGTTGGCGTTGAGCGCTCGGGTCTCGAGCCGCTCAAGCAGGTCGACGGCGCTCTTACCCGCTAGACTGTAGAGAGGCTCCACCCCAGCGCGCGCCAACGTTTCGACCAGGCGCTTAGACACCCCCTCCTCCCAACGAGTCACCAAAGATCAACCTATCATAGCAGCCCAATCAAATACCTATAGGAATTTTCGCGAGCGCAGCATGCTACTTGTGGCAAACTACACATCCGGCAGACGCTTCGTCTATGCCGTAAAGCTCGTCGATAGTCGGCGCGAGATTACCTGCCAGCGGGTTCACCGGCCGACGGGCCAAAAGGCGTGCTCGGCGAGCCTCATGCTCCCGCTCGATCTCCGCAACCCGTTTAGGTTGGGCGAGATCCTCTAGGCTCTCACCTTGGCTCCAAGTAAAAGGTGAACCATGGCTGAGAGCTGTCTTCTCAAGACTTTTCGCTTCTTCAAAAGCCATAGGGTGCTCTCGCGAAAGTCGAACCCATTCTATCTTTTGCTGAAAGAAACAGAAGGTGCATCCAGATCTAGACCGCCAACTGTAATACTCAGGCTCTCCCACGCCAGCGCTGTCTAGCAACTCAATCACCCCCTGCCGGTCAATTCCCGCTTCTCGAAGCGGAAGGTGAACGCGCATATTTTCGTGTGTTGCCTGATAGCCATCACGATGCAGCTCGTCAGCCCGGATTGCAACGTAAGAATTGACGATTACCCCACGGTCAAGATCTTTCCGAAGCCACAGCTCGAGTGGGCGCAGCTTCAGTTGCCGAGTACACCACCGCGTGCGTGGGGAGGGTAGGAAGTGATTATACTCACGAAGCCAGAACTCGAAGTCTCTGTCTGGATTTAGGCGTATGATTGACTTACCGAGGAAACCTTCAAGGCGGTCAAGGAAGCGATAAACCTCGTCAAGCTCTTTGCCGGTGTCAGTGAAGAAGTATTCTAAATCGAGCTCAGGCTGGATCTCTCGCATGTAGACAGCTAGTGCTGCACTGTCACGACCACCAGAAATTCCGAGGATATGGCGTTCCCGCATTAGACCGCCTCGCTCACATTTGACGATAGGATCTCTAGCACGCGAGCAATGGCCGCGTATTCGACAGCAGATGGACTCTTGCTGCCCTCCATGGCGGCAATCAGCTGCTCCGCGAGCTGATCAGCTTGGCGGCGCTCCTTCTCCGTAACCTCAAAGGCGTGAAAGAGCGGCTGGCTATTGGGATCCAAGCCCACCATCAGAGAAATAGCTTGGGCGGTCGGATCACGCCCCTTAATCGCCGCCAGCGCTTCGGCTTCTCGGAATTTGCGGGTCAGCTTTGCCAATTCGAACCGGGCCTGCTGCTGCTCTCGATCAGTCCAAGATCGCGCGGGCTTATGGACGAGAAGGCTGGCAAGCCCCTCGACATCTCCGTTCCCGCCCTCAAAGGCGCCGGCCCGCATTGCGAAGGCATCGAAGCGAAGGTCTGCAGTCACGCCAGTTACCGTAACTGAGCGCAGGCCTACGCCGTCGAACGTCGTTGGATCGACACCGAGCTGCTCGGCCAGGGTTGTACGTAGACTATTGAGCATCGCCCCAAACGCCGCTTCACTTTCTGTCAGTGCAGCGCATACGACGACCGCTGGATCCGCCTCATCCTTGAGAACGTCCATCAAGTCCGTAAACAGCAACGCTTCCGGGTCGGACGCCTTGAGGACGACGTCACGAACGCGCCGCGTGATCACGCTTACTGATTGGGTGCGCTGCGCCCACATTGGGAGAGATTTAAAGCGTTGGAACAGTCGCGAGGCCACGGGCAGCGCCTCGGCCTCCAACGTCTCGTCCTTATCACTCAGCAGATGTGCAAGGGCATTTATAAACGCCGCGTCGCGCTGCGAGCGTTGAATTCGCCTGAACTCTATATGACTCGGATCCTGAAGGAGTCGGTCAACGAAAATCTCGTCGAGCTGAGCTTGAAAAACGCCCTCCACATAGACTGCAACGGACGAGCGATGGGCGAGTAAATAGGCCAAGGCCAGCACGGGCATGACGCCACGCTTCACGCCGTAAGGCGGCTTTGCCCAAAGGCGAAAAAGCTCATCCAGCCGAAGTGACTTGGCCCCTGCCGCCACAGCCCAAGCCGGACGGAGACTCTCGCCAAGCAGCGTTTCTTCGGGATCACAGAACCGGTAGGTGCCTTCACCAATCTGACGGTGCAGGCCAAAGGGCTTAAGGACAGTTAGGTAGAGGCCGCGCTCGGCGGGATAACCCTCTATCCCGAGATCGGCTTTTCCCCCATGGCCGACCATCGCATAGGCCAAAGCTCGCAACGCCGCCATGGCGCTAGTCGATGGTCTGTCGCGATAGAGCAGCTCGCTGTGAACTACCGGTGATTTAGTAAAGGTCGCACTCGCCACGAATGATGCGATTGATGCTAGCGGGCTACCTTCAAGCCCTTTCAATTTTGCATCATTACTGAACCAGCTCGCGACCGCGAAGGTGGCCAAGAGCTCGCGACGTACTGCGTCCGCAACTTGGCTACGGCGTGCGGCGAGTTCGCGCCGAGCAATCCGATCACCTTCGAGCTGCGGATGGGCAACCTCGAGCCGATCGATGGCATAGAGATCCGCAGCATGCTCCCGTAGCATAAAAACGGATCTGGCCGCACCAACCGCAGCGATAACGCCTTTCTGGTCCAGCGCAGCCGACAAAGCCTTCGCCCCCTTGTCAGGCTCCACCTCGAACGAAGACCCGTCCGGCAGCAGCATCACCAACAGGCCTGTAGCCTTGCGCTTGTCGCGCGCCAAGCGCTCAGCACACGCCTGAGCCCAGCTTTGAACGTTGCTAGAGACCTCCTCGCCGAGCTGCAGAACAACA
>NZ_SNXY01000002.1 GCF_004362745.1 Oharaeibacter diazotrophicus
CTGATGACGGTGGTCAACTACTCCGTCCAGGACACCTTCGGGAACAACGAGTTCTTCTGGGCGGGGACACAGTGGTTCGAGGAGGTGCTCGCCTCGGAACGCTTCCATCAGGCCCTGATGCGCAACCTGATCTTCTCGGCGATCGTGCTGGCGATCGAGATCCCGCTCGGGATCGCGGTGGCCCTGACGATGCCGAAGAAGGGCTGGGGCGTCTCGGCCTGCCTCGTCACCATGTCGCTGCCGCTCCTGATCCCGTGGAACGTGGTCGGCACGATCTGGCAGGTGTTCGGACGCGGCGACATCGGCCTGTTCGGCCGGGCCATGAACGCGATCGGCTGGGACTACAACTACGGCCAGGATCCGTTCGACGCCTGGGTCACCGTGATCCTGATGGACGTCTGGCACTGGACCAGCCTCGTGGTGCTGCTCGCCTATGCCGGCCTCGTCTCGATCCCGGACGCCTATTATCAGGCGGCCAAGATCGACGGTGCCTCGCGCTGGGCCGTGTTCCGCTACATCCAGTTCCCCAAGATGGGCCGGGTGCTGCAGATTGCCGTGCTGCTGCGGTTCATGGACAGCTTCATGATCTACACCGAGCCCTTCGTCGTCACCGGCGGCGGCCCCGGTTCGTCGACGACGTTCCTGTCGATCGACCTCGTGAAGACCGCCGTCGGCCAGTTCGACCTCGGCCCGGCCGCCGCGATGTCGATCATCTACTTCCTGATCGTGCTGTTGGTGTCCTGGGTGTTCTTCACCGTCACCACCCACGCGACCGCCGACAAGAGGAGCTGACCCGATGACGACGCTCACCTCCAAGGCGGCCGAGGGCGTTCGCCCCGACGCCGGCCGCCGGGCCGGCGCCCGCAGCGGGTTCAGGCCGTCCGCCCTCGTGCCCGTGCTGTTCGTCGCCTTCCTGCTGGTGCCGGTCTACTGGCTGGTCGCACTCAGCCTGAAGACCAACGAAGAGATCATGAACCGGTTCTCCCTGCTGCCGCAGGCGCCGACGCTGCAGAACTTCCGCGTCATCTTCGGCGATCCGACCTGGTACATGACCTACGTCAACTCGATGACCTACGTGGTCATGAACATGGTCATCGCGGTGGCGGTGGCGCTGCCGGCGGCCTACGCCTTCTCGCGCTACCGCTTCCTCGGCGACAAGCACCTGTTCTTCTGGCTGCTGACCAACCGGATGGCGCCGCCGGCGGTCTTTGTGCTGCCGTTCTTCCAGCTCTACTCGGCCTTCGGCCTGATCGACACGCACATCGCGGTCGCGATCGCGCACTGCCTGTTCAACGTGCCGCTGGCGGTGTGGATCCTGGAAGGTTTCATGTCGGGCGTGCCGAAGGAGATCGACGAGACCGCCTATGTCGACGGCTACTCGTTCCCGACGTTCTTCGTGAAGATCTTCACGCCGCTGATCGCGTCCGGCATCGGCGTCGCTGCCTTCTTCTGCTTCATGTTCTCCTGGGTCGAACTGCTGATCGCCCGCACGCTGACGACCACGGCGGCCAAGCCGATCGCGGCGGCGATGACCCGGACCTCCTCGGCGACCGGCCTCGACTACGGCGTCCTCTGTGCCGCCGGTGTGCTGACGATCATCCCGGGCGCGCTCGTGATCTGGTTCGTGCGCAACTACATCGCCAAGGGCTTCGCCCTGGGGAGGGTGTGATGGTGCTATCCTTCGGCCGGGTGGCGGCGGTGGCCCCCTCTCCCTGTCCCTCCCCCTCCAGGGGGGAGGGGACGCGGTGGCAGGGTTCCGCATCGGGCCCGCACGGCACGCCGTGCCGCCGGGGCCGCGATCGAAGCCCCCACCTGTTCGCGATCGGCTTCCCCATGGTCCCCTCCCCCCTCGAGGGGGAGGGACAGGGAGAGGGGGCGCGCGGCAACCAACTTCGTACACGTCTCGGAGCTTGAACGATGGACTTTTCCTGGATGGCTTGGACGTGGCCGACGGCGATCTTCTTCGTGGTGATCGCGACGCTGATCGCGGGGATGGGCGCGTGGGAGTGGGCGGTGCCGGGTGGCTCGCCGCGGGTCGGGATCCTGCGCTTCGAGACGACGCGCGGCGACCGGCTGTTCATCTCGCTGCTCGGGTCGGCGTTCGTCCACCTCGCCTGGCTCGGCCTCGTCGGGCCGGATCTCTGGTGGGCGACGGCCCTGTCGGTCGCCTGGGCGATCGCGGTGTTCCGCCTCGTGTGAGGCGGCAAGGGATCTACGCGCCGCGTCGCCGGACGGGAGAGCCGGCGGGCGGGGCGATGGAGAACGGGAGACCGGTCCGCCACGGGCCGGGTTCCGGGGGAACCTGACCGTCCGCTCCGGCGGGCGCAAATGGGAGGAGAAACGGTATGAAGAAGCTTCTGCTCGCAACCGCGGCGCTGTCGGTGCTGGCCTCGCCGGCCTTCGCCGACATCGAGGCGGCCAAGAAGTGGATCGACGGGGAGTTCCAGCCCTCGAGCCTGTCCAAGGAGGACCAGCTCAAGGAGATGGAGTGGTTCATCAAGGCGGCCGAGCCGTTCAAGGGCATGGAGATCAAGGTCGTCTCCGAGACGATCACGACCCACGACTACGAGTCGAAGGTGCTCGCCAAGGCGTTCGAGGAGATCACCGGCATCAAGGTGACCCACGACCTGATCGGCGAGGGCGACGTCGTCGAGAAGCTGCAGACCCAGATGCAGTCGGGCGAGAACATCTACGACGCCTATGTCAACGACAGCGACCTGATCGGCACGCACTGGCG
>NZ_SNXY01000003.1 GCF_004362745.1 Oharaeibacter diazotrophicus
GAGGCGAGCACCTCCTCGAACCACTGTGTCCCCGCCCAGAAGAACTCGTTGTTCCCGAAGGTGTCCTGGACGGAGTAGTTGACCACCGTCATCAGCGGAATCACCGCGGAGAAGGCCACCAGCAGCACCACCGGCGCCACCATGAACCAGGCCTTGTTGTTCCAGGTCTTCTCCATCCCTCAGACCTCCGGCTCGACCAGGTGGCCGTCGACGTAGACGTTGACGCGGGCCGGATCGAGCACCGCCCGGGCATCCCCCGGGATCGGCGCACCCTCCTTCACCACCGCGTTGATCTCCTTCTCCCCGAGCCGCGCCCGCACGATCCGGTAGCGCCCGACGTCCTCGACCGCCCTGACCGTGATCGGCACCCCCGCCGCCCCGTCGACCAGCCGCACGAACTCCGGCCTGACCCCGATCTCGACCTTGCCCGTCTGCGGCCGGTAGCGCCGCCCGAGCGCGATCTCGTGGCCGCCGACCCTTGCCAAGTCGCCCGCCACCTCCGCCGCCATCACGTTCATCCCGGGCGAGCCGATGAAGTAGCCGACGAAGGTGTGCCGCGGGCGCTCGAACAATTCGTCCGGCGTGCCCACCTGCACCACCTCGCCCTCGTACATCACCACCACCTTGTCCGCGAAGGTCAGCGCCTCCGTCTGGTCGTGCGTCACGTAGATCATCGTGAAGCCGTAGCGCTTGTGCAGATGCTTCAACTGCGAGCGCAGCCGCCACTTCATGTGCGGGTCGATCACCGTCAGCGGCTCGTCGAACAGGATCGCGTTGACGTCCTGCCGCACGAGGCCACGCCCGAGCGAGATCGTCTGCTTCTCGTCCGCCGTCAGACCGCGCGCCCGCCGCGACAGCTTGTCGGTCAGCCCGATCATCCCCGCGGTCTCGCGCACCGCCCGGTCGACCTCCGCCTCCGGAACCTTCCGGTTCCGCAAGGGGAACGCCAGGTTGTCGTAGACGCTCATGGTGTCGTAGATCACCGGGAACTGGAACACCTGCGCGATGTTGCGCGCCTCCGTCGGCAGCCGCGTCACGTCCTGGCCGCCGAACAGGATCCGCCCGCGCGAGGGCACCAGGAGCCCCGAGATCACGTTCAGGAGGGTGGTCTTGCCGCAGCCCGACGGGCCGAGCAGGGCGTAGGCGCCGCCGTCGTCCCAGGTCAGGTCGACCTCCTTCAGCGCGAAGTCGGACGGACGCGTCGGGTTCGGACGGTAGGCGTGGGCGATGTGGTCGAGGTCGATCCGGGCCATGGGGCCTCTCCTGTCAGGCCGCGAGGGGACGCGGGCGGGCCGCCAGCCGGCCGGCGGCGTCGAACACGAACAGCCGCTCAGGGTCGAGCCACACCGTCACGGCGTCGTCGACCTCCAGCGCCCGCACCCCGTGCGCCAGCGCCACCCAGCGCGCGTCGGCGACGTCGACGTGCACGAAGCTCTCCGAGCCGGTGATCTCCGTCACCGCCACCGTCGCCGGCGCCGCCACCGCCGCCCCGCCCGGCGGGTCTAGGAACAGGTGGTGCGGCCGGAACCCCAGCGTGTAGCGCCCGTCCGGCAGGTCGCGGTCCTGCGACCCCGTCGGGATCGAAAGGCCCCCGGCGTGCACGAAGGCGTCGCCGCGCTTCTCCACCGCCAGCGTGTTCAGCGGCGGGTCCGAGAAGGTCTCGGCGGTCAAGAGGTCGACCGGCCGGTTGAACACGTCGATGGTCGGTCCGAACTGGGTCACCCGCCCCTTCGACAGCGTCGCGGTGTGGCCGCCGAGCAGCAGCGCCTCGGTCGGCTCGGTGGTGGCGTAGACGAAGATCGCGCCGGTCTCGGCGAAGATCTTCGGCAGCTCCGCCCTGAGTTCCTCGCGCAGCTTGTAGTCGAGGTTGGCGAGCGGCTCGTCGAGCAGCACCAGCGAGGCGCCCTTGACGATCGCGCGCGCCAGCGCCGTGCGCTGCTGCTGGCCGCCCGAGAGCTCGAGCGGCGTCTTCTTCAGGTGATCGGTCAGCCTGAGCAGCTCCGCCGCCGCGCCGACCTTGCGCGCGATCGTCGCCGCGTCGGCGCCGGCCACCTTCAGCGGCGAGGCGATGTTCTCGTAGACCGTCAGCGTCGGATAGTTGATGAACTGCTGGTAGACCATCGCGACGCCGCGCTTCTGCACCGGCACCCCGACGACGCTCTTCCCGTCGATCCGGATGTCCCCGCTCGTCGGACGATCGAGCCCCGCCATCAGCCGCATCAGGCTCGTCTTGCCCGACAGCGTCGGACCCAGCAGCACGTTGAGGCTCCCCGCCCGGAGCGTCATCGACACCCCCGATACGTGATCCTCTCCACCCACCGTCCGTCCGAC
>NZ_SNXY01000004.1 GCF_004362745.1 Oharaeibacter diazotrophicus
CGCGGCGAGCCACCCGGCACCGCCCACTCCCACGCGCCCATCCCCGCGATCAGCGTCGCGATCACCACGAAGAAGATCGCCGTCGGCCACGTCCAGGCCATCCAGGAAAAGTCCATCACACCCTCCCCAGGGCGAAGCCCTTGGCGATGTAGTTGCGCACGAACCAGATCACGAGCGCGCCCGGGATGATCGTCAGCACGCCGGCGGCCGCCAGCACGCCCCAGTCGAGGCCGGAGGCCGAGACCGTGCGCGTCATGGTGGCGGCGATCGGCTTGGCATCGGTGGTCGTCAGCGTCCGCGCGATCAGCAGTTCGACCCAGGAGAACATGAAGCAGAAGAAGGCTGCGACACCGATGCCGCTCGCGATCAGCGGCGTGAAGATCTTTACGAAGAACGTCGGGAACGAATAGCCGTCGATGTAGGCGGTCTCGTCGATCTCCTTCGGCACGCCCGACATGAAGCCTTCCAGAATCCACACCGCCAGCGGCACGTTGAAGAGGCAGTGCGCGATGGCGACCGCGATGTGCGTGTCGATCAGGCCGAAGGCCGAGTAGAGCTGGAAGAACGGCAGGGCGAACACCGCCGGCGGCGCCATCCGGTTGGTCAGCAGCCAGAAGAACAGATGCTTGTCGCCGAGGAAGCGGTAGCGCGAGAAGGCGTAGGCCGCCGGCAGCGCCACGGCGATCGAGATCACCGTGTTCAT
The DNA here is from genome assembly GCF_004362745.1 of Oharaeibacter diazotrophicus. NCBI lineage: Bacteria > Pseudomonadati > Pseudomonadota > Alphaproteobacteria > Hyphomicrobiales > Pleomorphomonadaceae > Oharaeibacter > Oharaeibacter diazotrophicus. The sequence goes on from NZ_SNXY01000004.1 coordinate 704, forward strand.
CCCGACATACTGCAGCGAGTTGAGATAGCCGCCGTACCAGGACGGATCGGTGAAGATCACGATGTAGTTGCGCAGGGTCGGATTCGCCGGCCACAGCGCGAAGGTGCCGGTGATCTCCTGGTTCGTCTTGAAGCTCATGTTGACGAGCCAGTAGATCGGCAACATCAGGAAGACGATATAGGCGGTCGGGATCAGGAACGACAGCCGTGCGGCGCCGTCGGAGCGGGCGCGGCCGAGCGTGACGGCCCGGTCCCGACGGGGTGCGGCACTGGCGCGGGGCATGGTGGTGGCGTCTGTGGTCATGGCGTCACCGCTTCTCCTGGTCGGCCGTGGTCATCACCGTGTAGAAGACCCACGACATCAGCAGGATGATGAGGAAGTAGATGATCGACATCGCGGCGGCCGGGCCGAGGTCGAACTGGCCGATCGCGGTCTTGACGAGGTCGATCGACAGGAAGGTCGTCGAGTTGCCCGGGCCGCCGCCGGTGACGACGAAGGGCTCGGTGTAGATCATGAAGCTGTCCATGAACCGCAGCAGCACCGCGATGGTGAGGACGCGCTTCATCTTCGGCAGCTGGATGTAACGGAACACCGCCCAGCGCGAGGCACCGTCGATCTTGGCGGCCTGATAGTAGGCGTCCGGGATCGAGACGAGGCCGGCGTAGCACAGCAGCACCACGAGGCTGGTCCAGTGCCAGACGTCCATGACGATCACCGTCACCCAGGCGTCGACCGGATCCTTGACGTAGTTGTAGTCGACCCCGAGCGCCTCGAGCGTGTGGCCGAGCAGACCGATGTCGACGCGGCCGAACACCTGCCAGATCGTGCCGACCACGTTCCACGGGATCAGGAGCGGCAGCGCCATGGTGACGAGGCAGACCGGCACGCCCCAGCCCTTCTTCGGCATGGCGAGGGCGATGACGATGCCGAGCGGAATCTCGATGGCGAGGATCAGGCCCGAGAAGATCAGGTTGCGCATCAGGGCCTGATGGAAGCGCTCGGAGGCGAGCACCTCCTCGAACCACTGTGTCCCCGCCCAGAAGAACTCGTTGTTCCCGAAGGTGTCCTGGACGGAGTAGTTGACCACCGTCATCAG
>NZ_SNXY01000005.1 GCF_004362745.1 Oharaeibacter diazotrophicus
GACGTCGTCGAGAAGCTGCAGACCCAGATGCAGTCGGGCGAGAACATCTACGACGCCTATGTCAACGACAGCGACCTGATCGGCACGCACTGGCGCTACCAGCAGGCGCGCAACTTGTCCGACTGGATGTCGGGCGAGGCGTCGGACGTCACCAACCCCGGCCTCGACATCGACGACTTCATCGGCAAGTCGTTCACGACGGCGCCGGACGGCAAGCTCTACCAGCTGCCCGACCAGCAGTTCGCGAACCTCTACTGGTTCCGCTACGACTGGTTCAACGACGAGAAGAACAAGGCCGACTTCAAGGCGAAGTACGGCTACGACCTCGGCGTGCCGGTCAACTGGTCGGCCTACGAGGACATCGCCGAGTTCTTCACCGGCCGCGAGGTGGACGGCCAGAAGGTCTACGGCCACATGGACTACGGCAAGAAGGACCCCTCGCTCGGCTGGCGCTTCACGGACGCTTGGCTGTCGATGGCCGGCAACGGCGACAAGGGCATCCCGAACGGCCTGCCGGTCGACGAGTGGGGCATCCGCGTCAACGAGAAGTCGCAGCCGGTCGGCTCCTGCGTCGCGCGCGGCGGCGACACCAACGGCCCGGCGGCGGTCTACTCGATCCAGAAGTACCTGGACTGGCTGAAGGCCTACGCGCCGCCGGCGGCCCAGGGCATGACCTTCTCCGAGGCCGGCCCGGTCCCGGCGCAGGGCCAGATCGCCCAGCAGATCTTCTGGTACACGGTGTTCACCGCCGACATGGTCAAGGACGGCCTGCCGGTCGTGAACGCGGACGGCACGCCGAAGTGGCGGATGGCGCCGTCGCCGCACGGGGTCTACTGGAAGGAGGGCATGAAGCTCGGCTACCAGGACGCCGGCTCGTGGACGATCCTGAAGTCTACCCCGGTCGACCGGGCCAAGGCGGCCTGGCTCTACGCCCAGTTCGTGGTGTCGAAGACGGTGGACGTCAAGAAGAGCCACGTCGGCCTGACCTTCATCCGCGAATCGACGATCCGCGACCAGTCGTTCACGGAGCGGGCGCCGAAGCTCGGCGGCCTCGTCGAGTTCTACCGCTCGCCGGCCCGTCTGCAGTGGTCGCCGACCGGCACCAACGTGCCGGACTACCCCAAGCTCGCGCAGCTGTGGTGGCAGGCGATCGGCGACGCCGCCTCGGGCGAGAAGACCCCGCAGGAGGCGATGGACTCGCTGTGCGCGGAACAGGAGAAGGTGCTCGGCCGCATCCAGCGCTCGGGCGTCCAGGGCGACATCGGCCCGCTGCTCAACGACGAGCACGACCTCGCCTACTGGGCCGAGCAGGCCAAGGCCAACGGCACGCTGGCCCCGCAGCCCAAGATCGAGAACGAGAAGGAAAAGCCCCAGACCGTCAACTACGACGAGCTCGTCAAGAGCTGGTCCGACGCCAAGTGACGGGCC
>NZ_SNXY01000007.1:600000-810054 GCF_004362745.1 Oharaeibacter diazotrophicus
GAGCGGGCCGGTGGCGGGCGTCAGGTAGCCGATCTTGATGGTGCCGGCGGTCTGCGCGCGCAGATAAGTCGGCATGCCGATCGCCGACACGGCGACACCGGCGCCGATCCCCTTCAGCACCGAACGGCGGCTCGGCAGCTTCGCCCGCACCAGCCTGTTGTAGTAGGTCATGGTCGTCTCCTCCTCTGGTTTGCCCGGGCGCGTCCGTTCTCCTCCGCGGACGGCACCCTCTCCCTCGTGCAAGTCTCAGGTGATCCGCAGCAGGGCGCCTCCGTCGATCACGATCAGCGAGCCGGTGACGTAGGACGCGGCCGGCGAGGCGAGGTAGAGCGCGAGGCCCTTGATCTCCTCGGGGTCGCCGATGCGCCCGATCAGCGACTGCCGCTCGAAGGCCTCACGGTCGGCCTTGTTGCGCAGGCGCCCGCCCGCGATGTTGGTGATGAACGGCCCCGGCAGGATGGCGTTGACGTGGATGCCGAAGGCGCCGAGCTCCATCGCCATGTGGCGGACGAAGTGGTTCACCGCGGCCTTGGCCGGCATGTAGGACGTGCCGACGATCGCCTCGTTGATCAGCGCGGCGATCGAGGACGTCACGACGATCCGCCCGAAGCCGCGCGGCTTCATGTGCTTCACCGCGAGCTTAACCGTCGTGTAGACCGAGGTCAGGTTGATCTCGATGCCGCGATCCCACTGCTCGTCGGGGATGTTCTCGATGGCGCCGTCCGGGTTGCGCGTGCCGTCCGGCGTGTTGAAGCCGGGGCCGGGGTCGATGCCGGCGTTGGCGAACACCACGTCGATCTTGCCGTAGCGCTCGGCGACGCGGTCGAAGGCGGCGGCCATGCCCGGCCGGTCGCCGACGTCCACCACCTCGCCCGAGACGTCGCCGCCGGCGGCGCGGATCGCCGCCACGGTCTTCTCGAGGCCGACCGGGTCGAGGTCGAGGATCGCGACCCGCGCCCCGTGCTCCGCCATCACTTCGGCGTAGGCCTTGCCGATCCCGCTGGCGCCCCCGGTGACGATCACCGAGAGGCCGCGGACGTCGAACATCGTCTGCAATGCGGCCATGGCTTTCCTCCTTCGCCGTTCCGCTGGTCCCGCCGCCCCCGCGCCTCCCCGCGCGGGACCGGCCCGCCGTCAGCGCGCCTTGCCGCGCGACAGCACGAAGTCGAACTCCACGTCGTAGAAGGGGGCCGAAACGCCGGCGCGGGCGGCCGCCTCGGAATCCGACACCGGCTTGAACTCGGCGAGCAGGCTCTTCTTCACGCCGAACACCGCGTCGGAATCGATGTAGGGATCGTCCGGGTCGAAGATGTGCGTCGTCAGCTTGTCGAAGCCCTCGGCCTCGACGATGTAGTGCAGGTGCGCCGGCCGGTAGGGATGGCGGCCGAGGGCGCCGAGCAGCTTGCCGACCGGGCCGTCGTCCGGGATCGGGTAGTATTTGGGCTTCACGCCGCGGAACCAGTAGCGGCCGTCGGCGCCGGTGCGGAACACGCCGCGCAGGTTGAAGTCGGGCTGGATGCCCTTCTGCTGGACGTCGTAGAAGCCCTCGTCGTTGGCCTGCCAGACGTCGATCTTGGCGCCCGCGACCGGATTGCCCTCGGTGTCGAGGATGCGGCCGTGCACGAACATCGGCTCGCCCTTCGCATCGAGGCAGATGTCGGCGCCCATCGGCAGTTCCGGCGCGTCGGCGACGTGGAACGGGCCGAGCACGGTCGATTCCGAGGCGCCCGACGGCTTGCGGTTGTTGATGGCGTCGACCAGCATCGACACGCCGAGCACGTCGGACAGCAGGATGTACTCCTGCCGCCACTCGTTGCAGATCTGGCCGGTCCGGGTGAGGAACAGGATCGCCTCGAACCACTCCTCTTCGGTCGGCTCGATCTCCTTGACCGCCTCGTGCAGCTTGCGGGTGATCACGTCCATCACCTGCCGCAATCGGGCGTCCCCGGCCTTCGCGTTGCGGGCGGTGACGACCTCGGCGGAGTTCTCCTCGGTGAAGTAGCCGTATTCGTGGGTCGCGGTCATCGGTGGTCCCTCAGCGCGCGAGGATGGAGACGAGGACGCGGCGGAGCTCCGCCGCCGGCGCGGCCGCGAGCGCCTTCGAGCGCCACGCCACGTGGTGGTCGGGGCGCACCAGCACGCAACCGCCGTCGCGGACCTCGCTTGCGCGGGCCCAGTCGCCGAGATGGTCCTCGAGCGGGCGGCGCGGGCCGATCACGTGGGTGCGGATGGTGAGCCCCAGTTCCGCGCCGACCGCTTCCGCCGCCGCCACCCAGGCTTCGCCGCCGACGCCGGTGAGCAGCGTGAACGCGCCGCGGCCGCAGAGGTCGAGCGTCGAGACCTTGCGACCCGCCCGGTCGAACACCCAGACGTGCGGCAGCCGCGCGCCCGGCCACGTGGTCGGCGCGTAGTGCAGTTCCCGATCGGCCGGGAAGGCCGGCTCCGGCTCGCCGTCGGTGACGGCGGCCGACGAACGGTAGCGCTGGTTCATCTCGACGCCGTGGGCGTCGAACTCGTATTTCTTGAAGGCGATCGCCTGCCGCAGCGCCTCGCGCTGGGCCTCCGCCGCCGGCGTCGCGTCGGCGCGGGCGTCCATGTTGCGCCGGATCTTGTCGTGGTCGACCCCGCCGTCCATGCCGAGCGCCTCGAAGATCGGCCCGAACTCGCCGATCGACTGGTTGGCGCGGGTCACGATCTGGCGCGCGATCGGCGCGCGCTCGGCGGTGTAGCTGTCGAGCAGGCCCGGACCGGCTTCGCCCTTGACCACCATGGCGAGCTTCCAGGCGAGGTTGAAGCCGTCCTGGATCGACGTGTTGGAGCCGAGGCCGTTGGAGGGCGGATGCCGGTGCGCGGCGTCGCCCATCACGAAGACGCGGCCCTTCTGCAGATTGGTCGCGAAGCAGTTGTTGACGGTCCAGGTGTTGGCGCCGAGCAACTCGATCTCGAGGTCGGGGTCGCCGATCAACTGGCGGGCGACGCCGGTGGCGAATTCGGGCGTCACGTCCGGCGGCGGCTGGTTGATGTCATAGCCCCAGACGATCAGCCACTCGTTCCACGGCCGGACCATGCGCACGAGGCCCATGCCGATGCCGCCGACGTCGGCGCCGGGCTGCATCACCCAGTAGAGCACGCTCGGACGGTGGGCGACGTATTTGGAGAGGTCGGCCCGGAACAGGATGTTCATCGAGCCGCCGACGCCCATGCGGCCCTCGTACGGGAGTCCGAGATGCTCGGCGACCAGCGAGTTGCCGCCGTCGGCGCCGACGAGATACTTGGAGCGGACCGTGAATTCCTTCCCCGACAGCCGGTCGCGACAGGTTGTGGTGACGCCGTCGTCGTCCTGGACGTGGGAGAGGTACTCCGTGCTCATCCGCGCCTGCGTGCCGCGGGCGCAGGCGGTCTTGAACAGGATCGGCTCCATGAAGGTCTGCGGCAGGTCGTTCATGAAGCAGGGGGAGGACATCAGGTGCTCGGCCTTGGAGAGCGGGTGCGTGCCCCAGCTTTTCATGCGGCCGATCTCCTCGCCGGCGAGGCTCTCGCAGAAGACGTTCTCGCCCATGATCTCCTGCGGCGAGGCGTGCATCATCGCCTCGGCCTCGACCTCGGGCCCGAGGTCGCGCAGCACTTCCATGGCGCGCTGGTTGGTGATGTGCGCGCGCGGCGTGTTGGCGAGCCAGCGGTAGCGGTTCACCACCATGTTGGCGACGCCGTAGCTCGACAACAGCGCGGCCGTCGCCGAGCCCGCCGGTCCGGTGCCGATGATCAGCACGTCGGTCTGGATGTCCCCCATCAGATGCCTCCCTCGATCTTCGGCCCGACCAGCCTGCGGCGGATCGGGAACAGGTGAAGGTTGCCGCGGGCCGAGATCGACCCCCACAGCCCCTTCGGTGCGAACAGCATGACGGCGATGGCGACGACGCCGAGCGTCATCAGGTACCAGGTGCCGTAGTCGGCCAGCGCCGAGCGCAGGACGTAGAAGACGATCACCCCGAGGATCGGCCCCTCCACGGTGCCGATGCCGCCGATCACCACGATGAAGATGACGTAGGCGGTCCAGTCGGTGACCGCGAAGGCGGCGTTGGGCGAGATCCGGGCCGTCTGCATGAAGACCAGCGCGCCGACGAGCCCGGTCGCGGCCGAGGCGATCAGGAAAACCGCCCACTTCAGGCGGCGGACGTCGACGCCGACCGCGCCGGCGGCCTCCGGGTTGTCGCGCACGGCGGCGAGCGCGAGACCGAGACGGTTGCGCAGCAGCCAGTAGATCCCGGCGATCACCGCGACCGCGAGGGCGAGCGCCAGCCAGTAGGCGACGATGTCGCGCGCGGCCGCCTCGCGCACGCCGAAGAGGGCGCGCACGAGGTCGGTGCCGAGGATCGCCGACGTCGCCTCGCGCGGCAGCGAGGTGCCGGTGCCGCCGCCGAGCGTCTTCCACTGGGCGACGAGGAGGCGCGTCACCTCCGCGATCACCCAGGTGCCGATGGCGAAATAGGCGCCCTGCAGGCGGAAGGCGAAGAAGGCGGTCGGCACAGCGAGCACCAGCGCGGCGAGACCGCCGAGCAGGATCGCCGCCACCGGGTTCCAGCCGAGGAGGATCACGCCGGCGAAGAGCGCGTAGGCGCCGATGCCGACGAAGGCCTGCTGGCCCACCGAGACGAGGCCGCCGTAGCCGGCGAGGAGGTTCCACAGCTGCGCCAGGGTCAGCAGCGTCAGGATCGTGAAGAGGTCCTGGATCAAGGCGCGCGGGGCGACCGCGGGCAGCGCGACCAGCGCGAGCGCCAGCACGACGGCCGCCGCCCCGGTGATCCGTCCCGCGCGCGTGGATGTGGTGAGCCGGTACATCGCGCGCCCTTCAGTCGACGGCGCGGGGGAACAGGCCCCGCGGCTTGAGGAGGAGGACGGCGAGAAAGGCGAGGTGGCCGGCGAGGATCTGCCACTCCGGGTTCACGGTCGCGCCGATCGTCTGGGCGAGTCCGATGACGATGCCGCCGGCGAGCGTGCCCCACAGGCTGCCGAGCCCGCCGATGATCACCGCCTCGAAGGCGTAGACCAGCCGGGCCGGCCCGATCGACGGGTCGAAGTTGGCGCGCATGCCGAGGAACAGCGCGGCGATCGTCACCACCACCATGGCGAGGCCGGTCGCCATGGCGAAGACGCGCTTCGGCTCGATGCCCATCAGGCCGGCTGTGACCGCGTCGTCGGAGGTGGCGCGGAAGGCACGGCCGAGCGCGGTGCGGAAGAACAGGGCGCTGAGCGCCAGGATGACCAGCACCGCGGCGGCGAAGGTGACGAGCGGCATCAGCCCGACGGTGACGACGCCGAGGTTCAGCGACGCGCCCTCGAGCGCACCGGCCGGAATGCGCCGGCTGTCGGCCGAGAATCCCTCGAGCAGGCCGTTCTGGAGCGCGACCGAGAGGCCGAAGGTGACGAGCAGCGGCGGCAGGATGTCCCGCCCGAGCACCCGGTTCAGCACCAGCGACTGCAGCAGCCAGCCGAGCGCGAACATCACCGGCGCCGCCACCAGCGCCGCGGTGAGCGGCGACAGGCCGAGCAGCGTCACGCCGGTCAGCACCAGGTAGGCGGCGAAGACGATCAGGTCGCCGTGGGCGAGGTTGACCAGCCGCATGATGCCGAACACGAGGCTGAGCCCGGCGGCGAACAGGGCGTAGAGCCCGCCGAGTAGGATCCCTTGGACGAGGGTGTCGAGCCAGATCACGGCCGCACCTCCGGGGTCCGGACGGTGAGGATGAGGGAGGGCGCCCGCATCATGCCGCCGCTCCGAAATAGGCGGCGTGCACCGCTTCGCGCGTCACTTCGGACGCCCGTGCCGACAGGGTCACGCGGCCCTCCATCATGCAGTAGACCCGGTCGGCGACCGAGAGCGCCTTGCCGATGTCCTGCTCGACGACGACGACCGCGGCACCGGCGGCGCGGATCTTCGGCAGCGCCGCGTAGACGTCGCGGATCACCACCGGCGCGAGGCCGAGGCTGATCTCGTCGCAGAGCAGCAGTTCGGGGTTCGACATCAGCGCCCGGCCGATCGCGACCATCTGCTGCTGGCCGCCGGAGAGGGCGGTGCCGGGGTGGTGGCGGCGCTCCTTCAGCACGGGGAACAGCGCGTAGACGCTCGCGAGCGACCAGGGGCCGGCGACCTTGCGCGCCTCGCCGCCGATCAGGAGGTTCTCCTCGACGGTGAGCGAGGGGAACAGGCGCCGGCCCTCGGGCACCATCGCGATGCCGCGCTTCATCACGGCCGCCGAGGACAGCGCGCCGATCGGCTCGCCGCGGTGCAGGACCATGCCCGGCGCGTTGGCGAGCACGCCGGCGATCGAACGCATCAGCGTCGACTTGCCGGCGCCGTTGGCGCCGATGACGGCGACGCACTCGCCGGCGGCGACCGTGACGTCGACGCCGAACAGGGCGCGGAACTGGCCGTAGTCGGCGGTGAGGGCGCGGGTTTCGAGCAGCATCAGACCTCGAGCCCCAGGTAGATCTCGCGCACCTCGCGCGAGGCCATGATCGCGTCGGGGGCGCCGAGGCCGATCACCTTGCCGAAATTGAGGACCATGAGCCGCTCCACCACCGAGGTCAGGGCATGCAGCACGTGCTCGATCCAGATGATGGTGGTGCCGCGGGCGTGGATCCGCCGGATCGTGGCGACCAGGGCCTTGCACTCGCCGTCGGTGAGGCCGCCGGCGATCTCGTCGAGCAGCAACAGCTTCGGATCGGTCGCCATGGCGCGGGCGAGCTCGAGCCGCTTGCGGTCGAGCAGACCGAGCGTGCCGGCGACGACGTTCGCCTTCCCGAGCAGTTCGGTCTCCTCGAGGATGCGGGCGCAGTCTTCGACGACGTCGGCCTCGCCGACGCCCCGGCCGAAGGCGGCGGCGGTCAGGAGGTTCTCGAACACCGTCAGCCCCTCGAACGGCTGCGGGATCTGGAAGCTGCGGCCGACGCCCATGCGCACCCGCTCCATGGCCGCGACGCGGGTGACGTCGCGGCCGAGGAACTCGATGCGGCCCCCGTTCGCCAGCATGTTGCCGGTGATCAGGTTGAACAGCGTCGACTTGCCCGCCCCGTTCGGGCCGATCACGCCCAGCGCCTCGCCGCGCGGAACCTCCACGCTGACGCCGTCGGTCACCTTGAGGGCGCCGAAGGACTTGGAGACGTCGTCGAGCCTGAGGATCATCGCGGAACCTTCCGGGCGGCGATCGGGGTGGCGGGGCGGGCCGGCCGCGGGCGTCAGGCGAGGGCTTCCATCTTTCCGGCGGTCGGGATCTGCGGCGCCGTGCCGTTCTCGACGATCACGAGATCGAAGCCGCCGCTCTCCTTGCGCCGCCACTGGCCGCCGACCAGCGGTGTCTTGCAGACGTTCTTCGCCGCGAAGGGCGGCACGCCGGCACCGTTCCAGGCGACCTTGCCGACGACGGTGTCCATGTCCGTCGCCGCGATCGCCGCGGCCACCGCCTCGGTGTCGGTCGGGTCGGAGACGCGGCCCATGACGTTGGCGGCGACCTCGAACAGCGAGTGGGAGAAGCCGATCGGCTGGGTCCAGGGGCGGCCGCTCTTGGCGGTGAAGTCGGCGGCGAGTTCGGCCGAGGACTGGCCGGTCACGGTCGACTTGAACGGATGGGACGCCGACCACCACACCTCGGACGAGAGGTTGTGGCCGGCCTCGCCCAGCGTCTCCACCGACTGCGGGAACAGGATCGCCTTGGCGACCGTCGCCGCCTTCGGCCGGAAGCCCTGCTGGCGGGCCTGATTCCAGAAGGTGGTGAAGTCGGGCGGGATGACCACGCCGGTGACGATCTCCGCGCCGGCCGCCTTGAAGGCGTTGATCTGGGCCGAGAAGTCGTCGGAGAGGTTCTGGTAGCGGCCGGGGTCGGTCAGCGAGAAGCCGGCGGCGGCGAGGCCGGGCTTCAAGCCGTTCTGCGGGTCGCCCCAGGCGTTGCCGTCGGCGTCGTTGGGGAAGAGGCCGGCCACGGTGCCGTTGGTGCCGAGCTGCTTCCACATGCCGGTGTAGACGGCGATGATGTCCTCGAGGCCCCAGAAATAGTGGAAGGCGAAGTCGAAGCCCTTCCACGAGCCGGGGTCGCCCGGGTTGCCCTGCTGGCCGATGAACCAGGGCTGCCAGGGCGCCGTCGTCGAGACCACCGGCACGCCCTCGGCCTCGCAGGTGGTGGCGACCGGGTTGGTGTTCTCCGGCGTCGAGCCGACCAGCATCAGGTCGATCTCGTCCTCGACGATCAGCTCCTTGGCGACCTCGGCGGCGCGGTTCGGGTTGGACTGGCTGTCCTTGACGATCACCTCGAAGTTCTTCCCCGCGTCCGAGGCGAGGAAGGCCGCGATGGTGTATGCGTCGCTCTCGGCGAAGCCCGCGAGCGGGCCGGTCTGCGGCGAGACGTAGCCGAGTTTGATCTTCGCGCCCTGCGCGATCGCCGGCATGGCGAGCCCCGGAGCCGACAGCGCGAGGCCGGACGCGGCGGTGGTCTTCAGGAACGACCGTCTGGTGAACATGGCTTTCCTCCCCTCCTCGTTTTCGGATCCCGAGCGGACGGCGTCCTCCAACGCCGTGCCCCGCCGATCCCCCTTCGTCTCAGACCTCCGGCCGCCGCCCCTCGAAGGCGGCCTGGAGCAGCGCGCGGATCGACGCCCGGTCGATCGGCCGCGGGTTGGCGTAGGCGTTCTTCACGGCGATCTCGGCGGCGCGGTCGAGGTCGGCCTCGGCGATCCCGATCGCCGAAAGGCCGATCGGCGCGCCGACCGCCGTCGCGAAGTCCCAGAGCGCGCCGGCGGCGGTGTCGGCGCCGAAGGCGTCGGCGATGGGCCGAAGTTCCGCGCCCGCGACCGCCTCGTTGTAGGCGGTGGTGTAGGGCAGAAGCACCGTGTGGGTCTCGGCGTGCGGCGTGTCGAAGGAGCCGCCGAACACGTGGGCGAGCTTGTGGTGCAGCGCCATCTGCACGTAGCCGAGGGCGGTCGAGCAGCACCACGCGCCGTAGAGCGCGCGGGCCCGCGCCGCCTTGTCGCGCGGGTCGGCGATCAGCGCCGGGATGCCGTCGCGGAACGCGACGAGCGCGTCGCGGGCCATCAGCGTGATCACCGGGCTGCGATCCGGCGCGTAGAACGCCTCCATGGCGTGGGCGAGGGCGTTCATCGCCGACGTCACTGTGAGGCCGACAGGCAGGGTGAGCGTGAGGTCGACGTCGTAGACGACGGTCTCGGGCCGGATCTCCGGCGAACGCTTCGTGGTCTTCTCGCCGTCCTTCGTTTCGCCGAGGATGTCGGTCATCTCCGAACCGGCGTAGGTGGTCGGCACCACCACCTGGTCGGCGCCGGTGCGCAGCGCGATCGCCTTGCCGAGCCCGGTGGTCGAGCCGCCGCCTAGGGAGACGACGGCGGTCGCGCCGCTCTCGCGGTAGGCCGCGACCGCCCGTTCCGTCACCTCGACGGGGGTGTGCATCGCCGCGCCGGCGAAGACGCCCGCTGCGAGATCGCCGAGCGAGGCGGCGAGCGCCTCGGCCTCGCCGTGCTGATGCGGCGTCGACAGCACCAGCGCCCGCCCGTGGCCGAGCCGGCGGACCTCGTCGCCGACGCGGGCGATGGTGCCGCTGCCGAACACGACGCGGGTGGCAAGGCCCGGGAAGACGAAGCTCTCCATCATCGTGCGGCTCCCATGGTCGGCGCCCGTCCGGCGGAAAGGTCGGCGAGGATCGCGTCCAGCATCGCCACCTCGGGGTCCGAGACGGCGTGGGCGCGGCCGGGGAAGAGATCGGCCCTGAGGCGCGCGCCGGTCCGCCCCAGCGACGCCGCGGCGTCGGCGAAGGCGTCGACCGGGATCCAGGGGTCGGCGTCGGCGCCGGTGAGGTAGATCGGCAGGCCGGCGGCGGCGCGCTCCGGTCGGTCGTCGTCCCGGACACCGACGCGGCAGCCGGTGAAGGCGGCGAGCGCGTCCGGCGGCGGCAGGCCGCGGCAGACGTATTCGATCGCGAGGCAGGCGCCCTGCGAGAAGCCGGCGAGCAGCAGCGGCAGCCCGGCATAGGCCGAGCGCGCCGCGGCCACCGCGGCGGCGAGGTGGTCGATCGCGTCGGCGAGTTCGGCCCGCGCCACCGCGGTCAGGGGATCGACGGCCCGCGCGGCGTACCACGCGCCGGTCGGGGCGCGCGGCAGCACGAAGGCCACGGACGGCGCGTCGAGCCGCGCCAGCACGTGGGACTGCATCTCCTCGGGGCTCTGGCCGCGGCCGTGGACGAAGACGCAGAGCGCCTTCGCCTCCGGGCCGCGCGGGCCGAGGCGGAGCGGGCCGCCGCCGGACGTCATTGGAACGACGCCTCCTCGAGGCCGGCGCGCAGCTCCGCCTCGCGGTCCTTGAACCACGGCGGGAACACCAGCGTCTTGCCGATCTGGCCCGGCGGCTCGTCCTTGGCCCAACCCTCCGGCGTCGTCCAGGCGAGTTCGAACAGCGCCCCGCCCGGCGAGCGGACGTAGCAGGACTTGAAGTAGTTGCGGTCCTTCTGCTCGGAGATGTCGGTGAAGCCGAGGCCCTCGATGTGGGCGCGCAGCTTCATCTGGCTCTCCTCGTCGCCGGTGTTGAGGGCGAGGTGGTGGATGGTGCCGCCGGCGAGCGTCCAGGTGCCCTGCGGGCTGTCGCGGTCGACCAGCACCTCGACGCGCTGGACGACGCCGTTCGCGTCCGGCACGCGGTAGACGAGGCCCTCGTCGGTGTCGGCCTCCTTCTCGAGCGGCAGCGCGATGGTGAGGAAGTCGTCCATGGCGGTGCGGTCGGTGACCGCGACGGCGCCGCCGTAGATGCCCTTGATGCCGTGTTCGCGGCCGATGCCCTGGCTCGCGTTGACGATCGGCTCGCGGCCGTCGCCGTCGCTCTCGACCAGCTCGTGCTGGATGCCACAGGGGTGGGCGAAGATCACCCGGTCGGCGCCGAAGCGCGTGGTCTTGGTCGCGTCGACGCCGAGGCCGTTCAACCGGTCCTCCCAGAAGGACGCGGCGCCCTTCGGGATCGACTGCATGATCGAGCGCGACTGGTTGGTGCCGCGCCGGCCGTAGACGCCGGGCTTGCGGAACGGGAAGGTCGTGATGATCGTCGAGGCGTCGCCGTTCGGCGAGCCGTAGTAGAGATGGTAGACCGGAATGACGCCGTCGAAGAGGACGGTCCGCTTCACCGAGTGCAGACCGAGCGTCTTCGTATAGAAGTCGAAGTCCTCCTGCGCACCGTCGGTCGACATCGTCAGGTGGTGGTAGCCGCTGACCATGGCCATGGTTCAAAGCCTCCCTTGGATCCTGGCCCTCTCCGCCGGCGGCGGACAGAGCACGAGCGTGAGATCGAGCGCGTGCCGGCGCGGTCCTCCGTCCGGCGGCAGCACGCGGTAACGACCCATCAGTTCGGGTTTGACCCCGAAGATGGCGTCCCGGCCGATGGCGGGATCCGCCTCGTCGTAGACGTGGGTGGTCAGCGTCTCGAAGCCGTCGGCCGAGACGCGGAAATGGATGTGGGCGGGCCGCTCCAGCCGGAGGCCGAGCGTCGTCACCAGCCGTCCGACCGGGCCGTCGGACGGCAGCGCGTAGCCGCGCGGCTTGATGGTGGCGAAGCGGAACCGGCCCTGGAGGTCGGTGCGGAAACGGCCGCGCAGGTTGAACTCGGGCTGGCGGTCCGGCTCCTGGTTCTCGTAGCGGCCGTCGGCGTTGGCGTGCCAGACCTCGACCGTCGCACCGGCGACTCCCTGGCCGTCGAGGTCGACGATCCGGCCGGTGACGGCGAGCGGTTCGCCCTTGCCGTCACGGGAGATGCTGGCACCCTGCGCCGTCTCCGGCACGTCGGAGCGGTAGAAGGGTCCGGCCACCGTGTTGGGCGTCGCGCCGGCCGGGCGCCTGGTGTTGAGGTCCTCGACCAGCGAGGACACGCCGAGCACGTCGGCGAGCAGCACCCATTCCTGGCGCCGGGCGTCGGCGTAGTGGCCGACCTCGGTCAGGAAGTCGATCGCGATGCGGAACTCGTCGCTGGTCGGCCGCAGCGCCGTCACCAGCGCGTGCAGCCGCTCGACGGTCGCCTGCGCCGCCTCGCCGAGCCGCGACGGGCCGGCCTCGGACAGCCGCCGCGCGAACTCCAGGGTAAGCTCCGCCCCCTCCGCCGAACCGTCGGTCCGGCGCGAGCCAGTGTCGTGGCCGTCCATGCGAGGGGCCTCCCTTCCCCTGTTTTTTAACGGGATAGCACGTCCCGGAACGGCCCTTGATGATTTGTCCGTCCGATAATATAGCACTCTGCTATGAAGCTGAACGAGCGACACCTCATGCAGCTGGCCGCGGTGCTCGACGCCGGCGGCGTTTCCGAGGGCGCGGCGATGTTGGGGCTGACCCAACCCGCCGTCAGCCGGTCGCTCGCCATGCTGGAGGCCCGCGTCGGCGAACCGTTGTTCCTCAAGGGCCGCCGGCCGTTGCAGCCGACGCCGCTCGGCGCGCAGCTGGCGGCGCAGGGCCGCGTCATCATCGCCGCCTCGCGCAAGGCGTCGGACGCGGTGCAGGGCTTCGTGCGCGGCACCAGCGGCCTCGTCCGCGTCGGCGGCGTGCCCTTCTTCATGGACGCGATGATCAGCCGCATGATCGGCGAGTTCCAGACGCTCGAGCCGGAGGTCACCGTCCAGCAGAGCTACCTGAACCTGCCGGAGATGGTCGGCGCCCTCGAGGCCAAGCAGATCGACCTCGGCATCGTGCCGATCGGCGTGCTCGACCTCGGCCCCGGCTTCGAGTTCACCGAGATCCTGCCCGGCCGCAATGTCGTCGCCTGCCGTCCGGACCACCCGCTGCTGCGCAAGCGTCGGCTCCAGGCGCACGAATTGACGAACTTCCCCTGGGTCGCGCCGCTGCCGGGCTCGCCGCTGATGTCGGACCTGCAGATGATCCTGATGAGCATCGGCATGTCCGACCTCAACATCCGCTACTCCGGCGGCTCCCTGATGAGCGTCATCAACTATCTCGCCGAGACCGACGCGCTCGCCGTGCTGCCCTTCTCGGTGGTGTTCGCCCAGCGCAAGGAGAACCGCGTCACGGTGCTGCCCTACGAGATCCCGCAGCCGAACCGCTCGCTCGGCATCCTGCGCCGCACGGTCGGGCCGCGCTCGCCGGCGGCCGAACGCTTCGCCGCCTATGTCGCCACCGCCTTCGAGGACCTGAAGCACATCATCAAGCGCCACGAGAACGCGGTGGTGTGGGGGCGCTGAGCCGCGCTCACGGCAGCAGGCGGCGCAGCGCGTCGCGGGCGCGCAGGAGTTCGGGCAGGTAGCGCGCTGCGAGGTCGTCCGTCCCGGCCGCGACGGCGAGGCCGATGTTCATCGCCGCCACCACCCGGCCGCGGGCGTCGACCAGCGGCACCGCGATCGAGCGCAGGCCGATCTCGACCTCCTGGTCGTTCACCGCGTAGCCGAGCCGGCGCACCTCCGCGATCGCCGCGAGGATGGCGTCGACGTCGGTCAGGGTACGGGGCGTACGCGACGGCCGCGGCGCGGCCTCGAGCAGACGGCGGGCGGCGTCCTCGGGGAGGGCGGCCAGCATCGCCCGCCCCATCGAGGTGCAGTAGGCCGGCAGCCGCGAGCCCGGCATCAGCGCGATCGTCATCACCCGCCGCTGCGCCGCGCGGGCGACGTAGACGATCTCCGGCCCGTCGAGGATCGAGACCGAACTGCTCTCGCCGATCCGGTCGGAGAGCTCGTCGAGCAGCGGCTGCACGATCTGCGGCAGCGGCATGGTGGCGAGGCAAGCGGTGCCGAGCCGGAGCACCCGCGGCGTCAGCGTGAAGTACTTGCCGTCCCAGTCGGCGTAGCCGAGCTGCGCCAGCGTCAGCAGGCAGCGCCGCGCCGTCGCGCGGTCGAGGCCCGCCGCCGCCGCGACCTCGGCGATCGACTGTCGCGGTCGGTCGGCGGCGAAGGTCTCGATCACCGCCAGCCCCTTGGCGAGGCCGCCCATGGTGTCGCGCTTCTCGATGGTCATGGCGGTGGTCCGTGCGATATGAGAACAAAAGCACCATACCGCACACATGGTCTGGACGGAACCGTCCGCCGCTCGCTATTTGTCGTCCGGCCGGGCGGGATCCGGCTGGAGACATCCCATGGACAAGACCCTTCCGGACCTCGCCGCCGCGGTGGCGGGGATCGAAGACGGCATGACCGTGATGATCGGCGGCTTCGGCGGGTCCGGCGCGCCGATCGAGCTGATCCACGCGCTGATCGACCGCTTCCGCGCCACCGGCGCCCCGAAGAACCTGACGGTGATCAACAACAACGCCGGCAACGGCCACGTCGGCCTCGCCGCCCTGATCGAGCAGGGCATGGTGCGCAAGCTGATCTGCTCGTTCCCGCGCTCGGCCGATCCGGTGGTGTTCACCGAGCTCTATCTCGCCGGCAAGATCGAACTCGAGTTGGTGCCGCAGGGCACGCTCGCCGAGCGCATCCGCGCCGGCGGCGCGGGCATCCCGGCCTTCTACACCCCGACGTCCTTCGGCACCGACCTCGCAAAGGGCAAGCCGGTCGCCGAGTTCGACGGCCGCTGCTACGTGCAGGAGCGCTGGCTGAAAGCCGACATCGCGCTGGTCAAGGCCGACGTCGGCGACACCCTCGGCAACCTGACCTACCGGATGGCGGCGCGGAACTTCAATCCGCTGATGTGCATGGCGGCGGCGCGCGCCTACGTCCAGGTCACGCGCATCGTCGCGCCGGGCGGCATCGACCCGGAGGCGGTGGTGACGCCCGGCATCTTCGTCGCCGGCGTCGTCGCGGTGCCGAACCCGGCCCAGGAAGAGGATCTCAACCGCGCCGGCGCGGTCTACCCGGAGAAAGCGGCATGACGGCAAAGCTGAACGCGACCCAGATCGCCTGGCGCGCCGCCCAGGACATCGCCGACGGCGCCTACGTCAACCTCGGCATCGGCTTCCCGGAGATGGTGGCGCGGTTCCAGCCGCCGGGCCGGCAGGCGATCTTCCACACCGAGAACGGCATCCTCGGCTTCGGCGAGGCGCCGCCGCCGGGCGAGGAGGACTGGGACCTCATCAATGCCGGCAAGAAGGCGGTGACGCTGAAGCCCGGCACGGCCTTCTTCCACCACGCCGACAGCTTCGCCATGGTGCGCGGCGGCCATCTCGACGTCGCCATCCTTGGCGCCTACGAGGTCGCGGAGACCGGCGACCTCGCCAACTGGTCGACCGGCCCCAAGGGCGTGCCGGCGGTCGGCGGCGCCATGGACCTCGTCCATGGGGCGAAGCGCGTCGCCGTCATCACCGAGCACGTCACCAAGGACGGCAAGCCGAAGCTGGTGAAGCGCTGCAGCCTGCCGCTGACCGGCGTCGGCTGCGTCACCCGGATCTACACCAGCCTCGCGGTGATCGACGTCGAGGGCGGCCGCTTCGTGCTGCGCGAGAAGCTGCCGGCGCTCGGCCTTTCCGACCTCCAGGCGCTCACCGGCGCCGACCTCCACGTTCCCGGTCCCGTCGCGGACCTCGTCGTGCCGGAGCTCTGACGCCATGACCGACGCCTTCATCTGCGACTACGTCCGCACCCCGATCGGCCGCTACGGCGGTGCGCTCGCCGCCGTCCGGCCCGACGACCTCGCGGCCGTCCCGCTCCGCGCCCTCGTCGCCCGCAATCCCGGCGTCGACTGGGAGGCGGTCGACGACGTCGTGCTCGGCTGCGCCAACCAGGCCGGCGAGGACAACCGCAACGTCGCCCGCATGGCGGTGCTGCTCGCCGGCCTGCCGGTCGGCGTCACCGGCACCACGATCAACCGGCTCTGCGGCTCGGGCATGGACGCGGTGCTCGCCGCCGCCCGCGCCGTCGCCGCCGGCGAGGCCGACCTGATGGTCGCCGGCGGCGTCGAGAGCATGTCGCGCGCGCCCTTCGTGATGCCGAAGGCCGACACGGCCTTCTCGCGGCAGGCCGAGATCTTCGACACCACGATCGGCTGGCGCTTCGTCAACCCGGCGATGCACGCCGCCTACGGCACCGATTCGATGCCGCAGACCGGCCAGAACGTCGCCGACGACCACGGCATCTCCCGTGAAGCGCAGGACGCCATGGCGCTCGCCTCGCAGGCGCGGGCCGCCGCCGCCCAGGCGAACGGCCGGCTCGCCCGCGAGATCGTGCCGGTGACGATCCCGCGCCGGAAGGGCGATCCGGTGGTCGTCGACCGCGACGAGCACCCGCGCGCCACCACGGCGGAGGCGCTCGCCGCCCTGAAGCCGCTGTTCCCGAACGGCTCGGTCACGGCCGGCAATTCGTCCGGCGTCAACGACGGCGCCGCCGCCCTGATCGTCGCCTCCGCCGAGGCTGCCCGCCGCCACGGCCTGACGCCGATCGCTCGTGTGCTCGGCGGTGCCACTGCCGGCGTTCCGCCGCGGGTGATGGGGATCGGCCCGGCGCCGGCGAGCCGGAAGCTCATGGCTCGCCTCGGGCTCGCGATCGCCGACTTCGACGTGATCGAGCTCAACGAGGCCTTCGCGGCCCAGGGCGTCGCCACGCTGCGCATGCTCGGCGTCGCCGACGACGACCCCCGCGTGAACCCGAACGGCGGCGCGATCGCCCTCGGCCACCCGCTCGGCATGTCGGGTGCGCGCATCACCGGCACCGCGGCGCTGGAGCTGTCGCTCGGCGGCCGCCGGCGCTCGCTGTCGACCATGTGCATCGGCGTCGGCCAGGGCATTGCCGTCGCGCTCGAGCGGGTCTGAACGACACCTGCCGCGAGTGCGAACCCGGTGATCCGGGAAAACCCGGCCTCGACCGGGTTTTCCCGGGGCTCGACATCCCGGCCGTTCCGGCCGTCAATCCACCGTCATCGACGCGGGGTTCAAGTGCGCCGACCGTTCGGACGGTGCCGCCCGGCCGATCCGCACGGATGGACGCGACCACGGGGCGAGGGATCTCGGCGCCATGACCGACACCGTATCGTACGCCCACGCCGTGGTGCCGACGGGCGACGACCGTACGGGGCTGGCCGCCGATCTCGCCGCCCTGCGGGACGCCGTCGTCGCCGACGGCGAGGCGCGGCGCGCGGCCTTCGCCGCCGCCCACGGTCCGATCGGGCCCGGCATCGCCAATCTCGCCGACTATCTCGCGCTGCGCCGCCACGACATCCGCCCGCTGCAGCGGGCGCTGATGGCGCGCGGCCTGTCCTCGCTCGGCCGCGCCGAGAGCCGCGTGCTGCCGACGCTCGACGCCGTCGCCGTCGCGCTGGCGGCCCTCGCCGGACGACCGGCCCCGGTCGAGGCGCCCGGCGACGACGCCTTCTTCGCCGGCGAGCGCCTCCTCGCCGCGAACGCCGACGCCGCGCTCGGGCCGCGCCCGGCCGGGCGCGACACCCGCATCATGGTGACGCTGCCGTCCGAGGCGGCCGGCGACCCCGGTCTGGTGCTCGATCTCGCCCGCCGCGGCATGGACATCGCCCGCATCAACTGCGCCCACGACGGCATCGTCGCCTGGGAGGCGATGGCGCGCGCGGTGCGCACCGCCGGCGAGATCGTCGGCCGCCCGATCCGGGTGCTGATGGACATCGCCGGCCCGAAGATCCGCACCGAGGCGGTCGTCGCCGCCGACAAGGCGCGGCGGATCGTCGTCGGCGACACGTTCAGCCTCGTCGCGGGCGGCACGCCCGAGATCGTCGGCGACGCCGTCGCCGCCGCCAGCGTCTCGCTGCCGGAGATCGTGACGCGGATCGGCGTCGGCGACCGCGTGCTCTACAACGACGGCAAGATGGAGGCCCGGGTCGAGGCCGCCGACGGCGCGAGCGCGCTCCTGCGCGTCACCCGCGTCCGGGCCGGCGGCGTCAAGCTCAAGCCGGAGAAGGGCCTCAACCTGCCCGACACCGCGCTCGGCCTCTCCCCGCTGACCGCCAAGGACATCCAGGACCTCGCCGCGGTGGTCCGCACCGCCGACATGATCGGCTACAGCTTCGTCAGCCGCCCCGAGGACATCGACCTGCTCGAGACCGTACTCGCCGACACCGGACTGGTGCCGCCGTCGCTCGGGCTGGTCGCCAAGATCGAGCGGCCGGAGGCGGTCGCCAACCTGCCGGCGCTGATGGCGCGCGTCGCCGGGCGCCGGCCGTTCGCCGTCATGATCGCCCGCGGCGACCTCGCCGCCGAGATCGGCTTCGAGCGTCTCGCCGAGATGCAGGAGGAGATCCTGTGGCTGTGCGAGGCGGCCTCGGTGCCGGTGATCTGGGCGACCCAGGTGCTGGAATCCCTGGTCCGGGACGGGCTGCCGTCGCGCGGCGAGATGACCGACGCGGCGATGGGCGCGCGCGCCGAGTGCGTCATGCTCAACAAGGGCCCGCACGTCGGCACCGCCGTCGACGTGCTCGACCACCTGCTGGTGCGCATGGCCGGCCACGTCCACAAGAAGACGCCAATGCTGCGCGCCCTCGGCGCCTGGTCACCGTCCGACGCGTGAGGCCGAGCGAGGGCCCGCCGCCGGCCGCGAGGCCGAAACCTCGCAAGGTCCCGACGAGTCGGGGCCTTGCGAGACGGTCGCTCACGCCAACTCGGGCACCGCCACCGGTGCCACCTCGCGCAGCCGCCGCCCGTCCTCGGCGGCGAACAGTTGGACGGCGTCGGCCGGGATCGTCAGCGCCATCTGCGTGCGCGGCGCCACCGGCCGGCCGGGGCCGACGTGGACGATCGCCGGCTGGCCGGCGATGTGGCCGTGGGCGTGGCGGCCGGCGCCGAGTTCCTCGACGAAGTCGACCGCGAAGGGAACGCCGACGCCGTCGGCGGGGGCCGCGTCCTCGGCGCGGAAACCCGCGGTCACCGGGCCGGCGGCGACGTCCGGCCAGCGCTCGCGCCGGTAGGCCAGCACCGGGCCGCCGTCGAGCCGGATCACGCCGGCGGCGGGATCGGCGACGCCGTGCAGGAGATTGAGGCCGGGCGAGCCGACGAAGGCGGCGACGTAGGTCGAGGCCGGCCGGCCGTAGACCTCGGTCGGCGTGCCGACCTGCTCGACGACGCCCTTGTTCATCACCACGATGCGGTCGGCCAGCGTCATCGCCTCGACCTGGTCGTGGGTGACGAACAGCGAGGTGGTGCCGAGCCGCTGGTGCAGCCGGCGGATCTCCATGCGCATCGCCACCCGGAGCCGGGCGTCGAGGTTCGACAGCGGCTCGTCGTAGAGGAAGACGCGCGGCTGGCGGATCATCGCCCGGCCCATGGCGACGCGCTGGCGTTGGCCGCCGGAGAGCTGGCCGGGCTTGCGGGCCAGGAACTCGCCGAGCCCGAGCGCGTCGGCGACGGCGGCGACGCGCGCCTGCCGCTCCGCCCGTTTCACGCCGGCGACCTTCAGGGCGTAGCCGATGTTGTCGGCCACCGTCATGTGCGGATAGAGCGCGTAGTTCTGGAACACCATGGCGCAGCCGCGCTCGCGCGGCTCCTTGCGGTTGACCACGTCGCCCGCGATGGCGATCTCGCCCGCGGTGATCGTCTCGAGGCCCGCGATCATCCTGAGCAGCGTGGACTTGCCGCAGCCGGAGGGGCCGAGGATCACCAGGAATTCGCCGGCGGCGACGTCGAGGTCGACGCCGCGCACCACCTCGACCCGGCCGTAGGACTTGCGGACCGCGGAAAGACGGATCTCGGCCATGGCGGCCCTCACTTTTCGCTGGAGACGAGGCCGCGGACGAACCAGCGCTGCAGCAGGATCGTGACCACGAGCGGGGGGATCATGACGATCAGCGTCGCCGCCATGGCGACGTTCCAGACCGGCGGCTGGCCGAACAGCGGGCTCGGCACCAGCTTCTGCAACTGCATCGTCGCCGTCGCCATCGTCTGCTGGTCGGTGACCACGATCAGCGGCCAGACATACTGGTTGCAGGCCCAGACGAACATGATGGTGGCGAGCGCCGCCATGTTGGTGCGCGACAGCGGCACCAGCACGTCGAGGAAGAAGCGCACCGGCCCGGCGCCGTCCATCTTGGCGGCCTCGGCGAGTTCGTCCGGAATGGTCAGGAAGAACTGGCGGTAGAGGAAGGTGCCGGTGGCTGTGGCGATCAGCGGCAGGATCAGGCCGGAATAGCTGTTGAGCAGGTTCCACTCGGGCACGACGCCGCCGAGGCCGACCAGCGCCAGCATGTCGTGGAACGGCTTCAGCGCGTTGGCGGCGACGGCGTAGGTCGGGACGATCCGGATCTCGATCGGCAGCATCAGCGTCGTGAAGATCATCCAGAAGAAGACCATCCGGAGCCGGTAGCGGAAGTAGACGATCGCGAAGGCCGACAGCGCCGACAGCACCACCTTGCCGGCGGTGACGCCGAGCGCGAACAGCATGGTGGTCACCATCACTCGGCCGAACGAGCCCTCGGTCCAGGCCTGGGCGAGGTTGTCGAGGAGGTGGCCGCCGGGCAGCACCGGCACGGGCACGCGGTTGACGGTGGCGAAGTCGTGGCTGGCGGCGACGAAGACGATCCAGATCGGCGCCATCAGCACCACGAATCCGAGGATCAGCACCGCGTGGGTCAGGACGTTGAGGAGGGGCGTGCGCTCGACCATGGTGTCCTCACCGGTAGTGGACGCGCCGCTCGACGAAGCGGAACTGGAAGAAGGTGAGCAGGATCATCAGGACGATCAGCACCAGCGTCTGTGCCGAGGCGAGCGAGTAGTCCTTGCCCTCGAAGCCGTCGAGATAGATCTTGTAGCCGAGCAGCATGGTCGAACGGGCCGGACCGCCGCCGGTGGTCAGGTCGACGATGCCGAAGCTGTCGACGAAGCTGTCGGTGATGTTGATCACCAGCAGGAAGAACAGCGTCGGCGTCAGCAGCGGCACCTGGATGTCGCGCATCCGGCGCAGGACACCGGCGCCGTCCATCGCCGCCGCCTCGACCAGGGCGCGCGGCACCGACTGCAATCCGGCGAGCAGGAAGACGAAGTTGTAGCCGGCCATCTTCCAGGCCTGCGCCACGATCACCAGGATCAGCGCCTGGGTGCCGTTGAGGGCGGGGTTCCACAGGCCGGGGAACAGCTTGTTCACCACCGAGACCATGCCGGCGTCCGGCGCCAGCAGGAAGCGGAAGGCGAGGCCGACGGCGGCGGCCGGGACCGCGTAGGTCAGGAAGAAGGTGAAGCGGTAGGCCTGATGGCCGTGGAGACGCCGGTCCGCGAACAGCGCGAGCACCAGCGCGACCGAGATCGACAGCCCGGCCATCGAGAGGGCGAAGATCACCGAGACGACGACCGAGTTCCAATAGTGCCGGTCGGAGAACACCGCCTCGAAATTCTGCAGGCCGACGAACTGGTTGCCGCCGCCGAACGGCGGTTCCAGCGTCAGCGCCCAGTACATCGCCTCGCCGACCGGCCAGTAGAAGAACACGAAGATCAGGAGGAGCTGCGGCGCCACGAACAGGCCCGCGACCCAGAGGTTGGAGAAGGTGGCCCGCTTTTCCAAGTCTCGCTCCGCCGTTCGCCGGGACGGGGAGGCCGCGCCCGGTCGGGGCGCGGCCTCGCGTGGGTGTGTCGGGGACGCCTAAGCGTCCGATCAGGGCAGGGCGACGCCGCGGAAGGTCTGCTCGTAGCGGCGCAGGATGTCGTTGCCGGCCGCGACCGCGTCGTCGAGGGCCACCTGCGGGTCCTTCTTGCCGGTGAAGGCCGCCTCGAGTTCGGAGCGGATCGTCGTGCGGATGGCGGTGAAGTTGCCGAGGCGGATGCCGTGGGTCAGCGGGCCGACCTCCGAGGCGTTGAGCGAGGCGATGGCGATCTCGCGGCCGGCGTGGGCCGGCTCGGCGTAGAAGCCTTCCTTGGTCAGGAGCTCGAAGCCGTTGGTGGTCACCGGGATGTAGCCGGTGTTCTCGGCGATGTAGCGCTCGCCGGTCTCCGGCGCGGTGACGTACTTCAGGAAGGCCGCCGCCGCCTCGTATTCCTCGGCCGACTTGCCCTTCATCACCCAGAGCGAGGCGCCGCCGATCACCGAGTTGTGGCGCTGGAAGCCCTCGTAGACCGGCAGCATCGCCGGCGCCCAGTTCAGGCCCGGGGCGGCGGTCTTGCCGATCGTCGAGTGATCGGCGATCGAGTTCAGCATGAAGGCGCAGGAGCCGTCGGCGAAGCCCTGGGTCTTGGTCTTGCCGGTCTGCTGGGTCATGATGACGGCCTCGCCGTCCTTCACCCAGGCCGAGATGTCCTTCACGAGGTCGGCGAATTTGGTCTTGTTGAAGACCAGCTCGGCGTCGAGGCCGGCGTAGCCGTTGTCACGGGTCGCGACCGGCAGGTCGTGGATCGCCGAGAACTGCTCGAGGATCGGCCAGGTGTCGAAGTCGGTCGCGAACGGGCAGGCGACGCCGGCGGCCTTCAGCGCGACGAGGTCCGCACCGAACTCCTCCCAGGTCTTCGGGGCCTCGGTCTTGCCGACCTTGGCGAGCAGGTCCTTGTTCCAGTACATCACCGCCGTGGAGGAGTTGTACGGGAACGACCACATCTCGCCCTTCGAAGTGGCGTAGTAGTCGGCGATCGCCGGGAAATAGGCCTTCCAGTCGATCGCGAGGCCGTGCTCGGCGGCGAACTCGGGGGCCGGGACGACGGCGCCCGACAGCATGAAGTTCACGGTGCCGGCGTCGTAGATCTGCACGACGGTCGGCTGCTGCTTCGCGCGGTAGGCCGCGATGGTGTTCTGCTCGGCCTTGTCGTAGCCGCCCTGGCCGGTGCAGACCGCCTCGTACTTGTCCTGCGACTGGTTGAAGAGTTCGCAGTGCTTCTGCACCACCTCGCCCAGCGGGCCGGTCAGGCCGTACCAGAAGTCGAATTTGATGCGCTCGGCCGCCGAGGCCGGGCCGGAGGCGACGACGGCGGCGAGGGAAGCCGCGGTGAGAAGGGCGAGGCGGGTCATGGCGGGCACTCCGCTTGGGGACGGACGGGCTCGGTGGAGCCCCCGGGATCCGATCCCTAGCGGCGGCGCATGACGGAACGATCCAGCTTCGCCGACGGATCGATGTCGGTTCGGTGTCGGAGCGATGAAGAGCCGGCTGAGGAGCGCCCCGCGGGCCTCATACCCTTCTCCTGAAGTCCCGACGCGTCGGGACTTCAGGAGGTCTCGGCCATCCGGCCGGCGCCCGGTCGGGCGCTCCTCGCACGCAACGCTCCGACCGGAGGTCGGAACTTTGCGAACTCGGTATCAGACCCCGGCGGCGCGGACGCGGAAGACGTTCCCGCCGGAGGTGACGAAGTCGCCGGCGCCGCCACGTTCCAGCGAGTAGCACTTCTCGGCGCCCGCGCGCACGCTGTCCCAGACCGTGCAGATCCGCCCGCCGGATACAGTCCAGTGCCCGACGTCGGCCGATGGTGCCGGCGTGTCGACGGTGATCTCGGCGCGCCCGTCCGGCGCCAGCACGAGGCTGCCGGCGTGCCAGCCGCCGTTCTCCCACCACTCGATGTCGCGGCCCACCAGCTCGGCGCGAATCTCGGCGTCGCCGAGGGGCGCGGCGGCAGCGGCGGCGGTGCCGGCGAGGAGGAGGGCGAGGGCGAGCAGGCGCATCGGCGATTCCATGACGGGACGACGACAGTTTGACGACTTCGCCGGCTCCCGTCCATCCCGATGGAATCATGTGAAAAGACCGATGCTCATGGCGACTTCGGCCGACGCCCCGCCGCCTTCGCAAAACCGTAACGCCGCCTTTGTCGCGCCGACACGCGAGCGGACTAGCCCTTGGGGACGCGACCCGCGAACGGCAAACTCGAGGAGGATCCCCATGCTCGCCGACGGCGTCTCCGGTATCGGCATTTCCGCGCACAAGCGCGCCAACGACCTCTCCGACTTCGGCGACGAGCTCGACATGATCGAGGCCCTCGGCGTCGACGCCGTCGAACTGCCGACCTACGACATGGACATCGTCGTCGGCGCCAGGATCCGCAAACCGCAGCTCGACGCGCTCGTGCGGGCCTGCGCCGGCCGTTCGGTCGCCTACAGCGTCCACGGGCCGCTCGCGATCAACTTCATGGACGAGGCCTGGCGGCTGCCGCGCCACTTCGAGGTGCTGAAGGCCTCGCTCGAGGTCGCCGCCGCGGTCGGGGCCGCCAACTACGTGATCCACTCCGGCCTCGCGCCGCTGCAGCAGGGCCAGGGCCTCGAGGCCGCCTACGGCCGCCAGCGCGAGTGGCTGAGCAAGGCCGGCGACCTCGCCCGCGACCTCGGCCTCGTGCTCTGCGTCGAGACGCTGTTCGGCGGCTTCGAGGGCCGCGTCCACGCCTCCTCGCCGCGCCAGCTCGCCGCCGAGCTCGCCGCGATCGACCATCCCGCGGTGATGGCGACGCTCGACTTCAGCCACGCCTACCTGAAGCTCGACTTCGACGGCCTGCGCGACACCTTCATCGACGAGGCCGCCGCCCTGGCGCCGCGGGCCCGGCACCTCCACGTCCACGACAGCTTCGGCCTCCAGGACGACATCTGGATGTTCACCGAGGGCGAGCGCCTCGCCTTCGGCCACGGCGACCTGCACCTGCCGGTCGGCTGGGGCGACATCCCGTGGGCGACGCTGATGGAGACCTGCAGCTTCCCCGAGGGCGTGCTGTTCAACATCGAACTGAAGGACCGCTACTGGTACGTGGCCAAGGAGTGCGTCGAGGCCGTCCGCGCCCTCGCCGGCCGCGCCCGCACCGCCCCGCGCGACCTCGCCGCCTGATCTCCACCGTCCCGGGGGAGAGTCACACCCCGGCGAGGGCCGCCACCACGTCGAGCAGCACCGCCGCACCGGCGGCGATCTCGGCGTCGTCGGTGGCCTCGCGCGGGCTGTGGCTGACGCCGCCGGCGCTCGGCACGAAGATCATCGCCGCGGGCGCGACCCGCGCCATCATCTGGGCGTCGTGGCCGGCGCCGGAGGTGATGCGCCGGCACGACAGGCCGCGCCGGCGTGCGGCGTCCTCGATCAGGCCGACGATGGCGGGATCGAAGGCGACCGGCTCGAAGCGGGCGAGCCGCTCGACCGCGACGCCGACGCCCTCGGCGGCGGCGAGGTCGTCCAAGAAGGCGGCGAGCGCGGCTTCCTCCTCGCGCAGCCGGTCCTCGTCGGGGTCGCGCAGGTCGACCGTCAGGCTTGCGTGGGACGGGATGACGTTGATCGCGTTCGGCTCGAAGGCGATGCAGCCGACCGTCGCCACCGTCGGCGTGTTCGACGCCGCCGCCCGCTCGCGCAGGAAGGTGATCACCCGCGCGGCCGCGAGCCCGGCGTCGCGGCGCATCGAGATCGGCGTCGTGCCGGCGTGGTTGGCGTCGCCGGTGATCGTCACCTTCTGCCAGGAGATGCCCTGCAGACTGTCCACCGCGCCGATCGCGACGCCCTCGCGCTCCAGCACCGGCCCCTGCTCGACGTGGAGCTCCACGTAGGCGTGCGGCCGGAGCGCCGTCGGCTCTGTCGTGCCGGCGTAGCCGATCCGCGCCAGTTCCGCGCCGAGCACGCTGTCGTCGGTGCCGACGACGGCCAGCGCCGCCTCGACCGCCAGCCCGCCGGCCACCACCAGCGAGCCCATCATGTCGGGGGCGTAGCGAACGCCTTCCTCGTTGGTGAAGGCGGTGACCGCGACCGGCCGCGCCGGCACGACGCCCGCCGCCGCCAGCGCCTCGATCACGGCGAGCCCGGCGAGGACGCCGGTACAGCCGTCGTAGATGCCGGCGTCGATCACGGTGTCGATGTGCGAGCCGATCACCACCGGCGGAACGTCCGGCGTGCCGGCCGGCCGCCACAGGCCGGTGACGTTGCCGATCCGGTCGACCGTGACGGCGAGACCGGCGTCGCGCATCCAGGACACCAGCAGGTCGCGGCCCTGCCGGTCCCCGTCGCTCGCGGCGAGCCGGACGAGGCGGCCGGCCCCGTCGCGGCCGACCCGCCCGAGCGCACGGAGACGGTCGAGGAGACTGGCGGCGTCGACGGCCGGGCGCGAGGAGGCGGAAGGCGAGGGGGCGGACGGGGGCGGTGCGGGCGAATCCATTCCCGCAGTCTGCCCCGGCCCGCCGTCCCGCGATAGGCCGGCGCGCCGGCTCAGGCCGTGCCGAGCACGCAAGCGTGGAGATTGCCGTCGCGCGCCGTCAGCATCTCCACCGAGACGCCATAGACCGCGGCGATCCGCTCGGCCGTGAGCACGGCGGCCGGCGCGCCGAAGGCGACCACGCGGCCGTCGGTCATCAGCATCAGCTCATCGGCGAAGCGCGCCGCCAGCGACAGGTCGTGCAGCACCGCCACCACCACGGCCGCGTGCTCGCGGGCGTAGCGCCGGACGACGTCGAGCGCGATCAGTTGGCGGCGGAGGTCGAGCGCGCTGGTGGGCTCGTCGAGCAGCAGCAGCCGCGGCGTCGAAACCAGCCGCTGGGCGAGCAGCACCAGCTGCCGCTGACCGCCGGACAGCGTCGCGAAACGGCGCGGCGCGAGGTCGCCGACGCCGACCCGCGCCATCGCGGCGCGCGCGGCGTCGACGTCGTCGTCGCGGACGCGCCAGTCGAGCCGGGCGACGCGGCCGAGCAGCACAACCTCGACGACCGAGAGACCGGTCGACGTCGGCGCCGTCTG
Source organism: Oharaeibacter diazotrophicus (assembly GCF_004362745.1). Taxonomy (NCBI): domain Bacteria; kingdom Pseudomonadati; phylum Pseudomonadota; class Alphaproteobacteria; order Hyphomicrobiales; family Pleomorphomonadaceae; genus Oharaeibacter; species Oharaeibacter diazotrophicus. The sequence goes on from NZ_SNXY01000007.1 coordinate 626,512, forward strand.
TGGCAGGTAGCCGACCGCCTCGCGCGCCGGCCGCGCGCCGTCGACCAGGACGTCGCCGCGGTGGGCGACCAGTCCGGCGACGGCGCGCACCAGGGTGGTCTTGCCGGCGCCGTTCGGCCCGCAGACGCCGACCACGGTGCCGGCGGCGCAGTGGGCGTCGACCCGGTCGACGATCGCCCGGCCGGCGATCTCGACCGAGACCGCGCCGAGCGTCAGCCCCGGCCGGGTCACGGCGCACCCGCCCGCGCCCGGCGCAGCACCAGGGTGAACAGGATCGGCACGCCGACGAGGGCCGTGACGATGCCGATCGGGATCACGGCGCCGCCGCCGACCAGTTTGGCCAGCACCGAGGCGGCGAGCAGCGTCACCGCGCCGGCGAGCGCGGCGGCCGGAATCAGCGTGCGCTGGTCCTCGCCGACCAGGGCGCGCGCGGCGTGCGGCGCCACGAGCCCGACGAAGCCGATGGTGCCGACGAAGGCGACGGCGGCGGCGGTGACTAGTGCCACCAGCACGAAGCCGCGGCGGCGCAGGCCGTCGACGTCGACGCCGAGGCTGCGGGCGTGGACGTCGCCGAGCGACAGCGCGGTCAGCCGCCACGCGTCGCGCGCCACCGCCGGCAGCGCGACGGCGAGCACCGTGCCCAGCACCGCAACCGAGGTCCAGGTCGCCTTGAGCAGGCTGCCGAACAGCCAGAACACGATCTGCTGCAGCACCTCCGGCGAGGCGAGATACTGCAGCATCGACTGCAGCGCCTGGAACATGAACATCACCGCGATGCCGGCGAGCACCAGCACCTCGGTGTCGGCGCCGCGCAGCCGCGCCATCGCGTGGATCAGGCCGGCGGCGACGAGCACCGCGGCGAAGGCGAGCACGGGCGCGGCCAACCAGCCGGGCAGCGGCATCGCGGAGCCGAACATGATGGCGAGCGCCGCACCGAAGCCGGCGGCGGCCGAGAAGCCCAGGGTGAACGGGCTGGCGAGCGGGTTGGCGAGGATGGTCTGCATCTGCAGGCCGGCGAGACCGAGGGCGGCGCCGACCAACGCGCCCATCGCCGTCGTCGGCAGGCGGATCGCCCACAGGATGGTGGCGGCGAGCCGGTCCTCGCCGGCGGGGCCGGCGAGGAGGGCGGCGAGCGCGTCCGGTACCGTCATCGCCGACGGACCGGTGACGAGATCGGCACCGGCGAGGGCCACCACCGCGGCGGCGAGCCCGGCCAGCACGGTGGTCCGGCGCGCCTGGACGCGCCGGTAGTCGAGGACGAGGGCGTCGGTGCTGGTCATGGCCGGTGCCGCCCCGTCACTCGTCGAGCGGCAGCATGAAATTGCCGGCCGGCGCGATCGGCAAGTTCTCGGCGTAGTAGGCCGCGAGTTCGGCCTTCGGGTCGACGTCGGCGAACGCTTCGGGATAGAGCACCTTGGCCATGTAGCGCAGGTAGACGTAGTCGTGGATGCTGCGCGTGCCGCCGTGGTAGATCGCGTGGACCCGGTGGTTCTTCACGGCCGGCAGGTCGGCCCAGCCGGCGCGCTCGGTGTAGGGGCGCAGCCGCTCGCGCGTGGTCGCCGGGTCGATGCCGAAGCCGAGCAGCACCGCGTGCGGCATCGACATCCACTCCGAGCCGGTCACGAAGATCGCGTCGGGCGCCTCGGACAGCACGTATTCCGGATTGAGCGGGCCCCAGCTCGCCACCTGGCCGGCCGCGATGTTGGCCCCGCCCGCGAGGTCGACGACGCCGGCCCACATGCCCTTGCCGTAGGAATTGCCGAACTCGTCGCGGCCCTTCTGGCCGAGTTCGACGTAGACCTTGGGCTTCGCGCCGGTCGCGGCCTTCGCCACCCGCGCGCGGGTGTCCTCGACCTTGGCGCGATAGGCGTCGGCGAGGCGCCGCGCCCGGTCCTCGGTGCCCATCACCTGCCCGATCACCAGCGTGCTCGCCACGTGCTTCTCGAGCGTCTGGGCGTTGTAGTCGACCACCACCAGCGGAATGCCGGCCTGTTCGATCGCGGCGGCGTTGGCGCCGAGATAGTCGTACTGGCCGGCCGAGAGGATCACCGCGTCGGGGCGGGCGGCGACGATCTTCTCCACCGACATGGTGGCGTTGTCGACGTCGCCGACGTCGACGAGGTCGCCGATGGCGGGGAACTTCGCCAGATAGGCCTCGTACTGGCGCGGCCGGTAGCCCTTCCAATAGTGCAGCGAGACACCGGCGAGCCGATCGGTCGCGCCGGGGCCGACGATGGCGATGAAGTCCTCGAAGTAGAAGCCGAGCACGACGCGGGTCGCGGGCTTCTCCAGCACCACCTCGCGCCCGAGCACGTCGGTGACGCGGATCTCCGCGCGGGCGCTCGAGAGCGGCACCGCGACGGCGAGGAGGGCGAGGAGGGCGCCGAACACGGCGCCGAGGAAAACGCCGAGGCGGGTCGGCGCGGGGACGCCGAAGCGGGTCGGCGTGGGGATCGCGGAGGTCATGGCGGGTCCGTTCAGTTCGCGTGGTCGGTGTGGCCGGCGTGGGCGTCGTGGCCGGCGTGGTCGGGATGGCCGCCGTCGGCGTTCATCTCGACGACGCCCTCGAAGGTGGCGAACAGCGCCACCCGCGCCGGATCCTCCTTCGCCTCGGCGGCGGCGAGGTCGGCGGCGAGCGCGTCGGCGTCGGCGGCGGGAATGCCCATCTGCCTCAGCGCGGTGGCGTCCTTGAGGGCGTCGCCGGCGCAAAGGTGCAGGGCCCAGTCGTGGCCCTTGCGCTTCAGCAGCGCCCGGCCGCCGCGGCCGTCCTGGGTCCAGCCGGCGACGGCGAAGTCGCCCTCGACCACCACCGGCGACACCGCGAGCGGCGTCTCCGGCTTGTCGAAGGTGGCCATCATCAGGTGCGTCACGGCGCCGACGTCGTCGTGGGCGGTGGCGGGCTGCGCGGCGGCGACGGCGAGCGCGACCAGCGCCACGGCGGCGACGGCGGCGTGGCGGATACGGTGGATCATCTGCTTTCCCCCTCTTCAGTCGGCAGCGATCAGGCGGCGGAGCTTGGCCACCCGGCTGTCGTGGTTCTCGTTGTAGGAAATCGCACCCGCGAACCGGCCGGCCGCGTCCATCAGGAAGACGGCGGCGGTGTGGTCGATCAGGAAGTCGCCGTCCGGCTGCGGGACCTTGGCGAAGTAGACGCGGTAGGCGGTGGTGACGGCGTCGATCTCGGCGGCCGTGCCGGTCAGCCCGAGCACCGGATGGGCGAAGGAGCCGACGAAGCCCTGCACCGTGTCCGGGGTGTCGTGCTCGGGATCGACCGAGACGAACACCACGGTGAGCGCGTCGGCCGCCGGGCCGATCGCGTCGCGCGCCGCGTCGATCTCGGCGAGTGTGGTCGGACAGACGTCCGGGCAGCGCGTGTAGCCGAAGAAGATCGCGAACGGCCGGCCGAGGAGGTCGCGGTCGGTGACGACGCGGCCGCCGGCCCCGGCGAGGGTGAACGGACCGCCGATCGCGGGCGCGTCGGCGGCCGTGCGCCAGCGGCCGGATCCGTCGAGGGCGACGACGGCGGTGACGACCGCCAGCACCGCGACCAGGATCGCGGCGACGACGGCGAAGGACGGGCGCGGCGCCTTCACGGCGCGCGCTCCGCGAACGTGCGGAACGGCACGGACGGGGACATGGACGTACTCCGGCGACCGGTCGGGTCACCTGGAGCGGCGACACCTCTTCGGTCCTGAACGGCGGGAACGGGCCGGTGGCCCGGGCGGCGTCAGGCGAAGGGGGGTGCTCGGGGGGATTGCGGCGCTGCGCCGGGCGGGCCGCGCGGCGGCGGCGTCTCGGCTACGGCCGCGAACACGGGCGCCTCGCGGTGGAGCGGGGCGGCGGCGACGGTCTCGGCGACCGGCGCGGCCGGCGCCTGGACGGCGTGGCAGAGGATGCAGCAGGCGGCGCCGTGACCCACCAAGTCGCCGGGCGCGCGGTGGTCGCCGCTCGACGCCTCGGTGCAGATCACGCCGGCGCCGGGGTCGCCGATCGAGGCGGCCAGCGCCGGGGCGAGACCGGCGAGCAGCAGGGCGTAGACGACGAGGATCGTCGCCCACATCCGACAGCCCTGGCCGAGCGCCGCGCCCATTCCCGTTCCACCGCGTCCTTGCACGACCCGGATAACACGCGCCGCGGGCCGCGCCAACGGCATCCGGATCCGGACGGATGGCGCCGCCGGCCGCGGTCTCATGCCGAGCCCGCAAGGTTCCGACCCGTGGTCGGAGCATTGCGGGCGAGAAGCGCCCGACCGGGCGCCGGCCGAAAGGCCGAAACCTCGAAAAGCCCCGACGAGTCGGGACTTTTCGAGACTGGTCTCACGCGTCGGTGCAGGGCGCGGCCTCGGCGGCCTCGGCGGCCCGGGCCCGTTCGGCGAGCCGCTTCAGCATCGCCGGGCTCGGCACGCCGGAGCAGACCCGGCACCGGAGGTCCATCGGGATCTCGTCGTCGTCGAGCGTCCGGTCGGTCTCGCCGCGGGGCAGGCACATGGTCGGGGTCTCCTCCTGTTCGGCCCCGAGCATTGCCCGATCCGCGGCGCGCGGTCCTTGATCGCGCGCGCCGCCCGTTCGCGGGCGCCTCGGCAGGATCGACGAGGCTGGGCGACCGCCCCGTGCCGCTCGCCTCCCCCGTCCCGTGCCGCGGTCCGGCCATCGCGCCGCGAGTTTGCGTTTCGACAACGTCCGCCCGGGTCGGCGCCGCTACCCCCTTGGCTCGAACGAGGTCGGAGAGCGCCAAGGCCATGACGGAGCGCGGAAGCCAGGGAATCGGGGCGCGTCTCGCCGGCTGGTGCCGGCGCGGCATCGCCGCGGCGGTGCTCGCCGTCGCCGCGGTGGCGGCGGCGCCTGTGGTCGCGGCCGAACCGTTGGTCGGCCACTTCCTCGACAGGGTCGCGCCCACCGACCTCGTGCCCGGCGCCGACGCCTTCGGCCCGGTCGACGCCGACGCCACCGTGCCGGCGCTGAAAGGCGGCGAGACGATCGGCCGGGTCTTCCTCACTTCCGACTTCGTGCCCACGACCGGCTATTCCGGCAAGCCGATCCACGTCCTCGTCGGCGTCTCGCCGCAGGCGGTGATCACCGGCGTGCGCCTCGTCAAGCATTCCGAGCCGATCGTGCTGGTCGGCATCCCCGAGGCCAAGATCCGGGCGGTCACCGAGAAATACGCCGGCCTCGACCTGAAGAAGGCCGCCACCACGGACGGCGGCGGCCACGACCTCGAGGTCGTCTCGGGCGCCACCGTCACCGTCATGGTGATCGACGACACCATCCTGCGCGCCAGCCTGAAGGTGGCGCGGATGCTGAAGCTGCCCGGCGTCGGCGCCGACGTGGCGCCGGCTGCGGCCAAGCGGCTCGATCCCGCGGTCGACGCCGTCTCCGACTGGACCACGCTCGCCGGCGACGGCTCGCTGCGCCGCTTCACCCTCGACGTCGGCACCGTCAACCGCGCCTTCGCCGACCTTAAGGACCCGCGCGGCGCCGGCCGTCCCGAGGCGGGAGCCGAGACCGACGCCTTCGTCGACGTCTGGGTCGGCCTCGTCAGCCAGCCCTCGATCGGGCGCACCCTGCTCGGCGAGGCCGAATACGCCACCCTCGGCCGCATGCTGCGTCCGGGCGACGCCGCCGTGCTGGTCGCTGGCGCCGGCCGCTGGTCGTTCAAGGGCTCCGGCTACGTCCGCGGCGGCATCTTCGACCGCATCCAGCTGATCCAGGGCGAGACTTCGCACCGCTTCCGCGACAAGGAGCACCGGCGGGTCGTCCGCCTCGCCGCCGCCGACGCGCCGGCCTTCGCCGACGTCGACATCTTCGTGGTGCCGAAGGACGCCGGTTTCGATCCGGCGCGGCCGTGGCGGATGCAGTTCCTGGTGCAGCGCCCGGTCGGCCCGATCGAGAAGCTGTTCCTCACCTACGACCTCGACTACTCCATGCCGGCCCGCTACCTCGCCGATGCCCCGGCGGCGCCCGCGGCCGAGGCCGCGCCGTCCGATCCGCCGGCGGAGGCGATCGCCGCCCGCGACGCGCTGTGGCTCCGGATCTGGCAGGCGAAGAAGGCCGACGTCGCGATCCTCGGCGTCGCGCTCGCCGCCCTCACCGGGATCTTCTTCTTCCAGACCTTCGCGACGCGGAACGCCCGGGTGTTCGCGGCGATCCGCACCGGCTTCCTGATCTTCACCCTGGTCTTCGTCGGCTGGCACGCCAACGCCCAGCTCTCGGTCGTCAACGTCCTCGCGGTGCTCCAGGCCTTCGTCTCGGGCTTCCGCTGGGAGACGTTCCTGATGGACCCGCCGATCTTCGTGCTGTGGTTCGCGGTGGCCGCCGCCCTGCTGTTCTGGGCTCGCGGCGCCTACTGCGGTTGGCTCTGCCCCTTCGGCGCCCTGCAGGAGCTCTCCAACAAGGTGGCGCGGCTCCTGCGCGTGCCGCAGGTGAAGCTGCCCTGGGGCCTGCACGAGCGGCTCTGGCCGGTGAAGTACATGATCTTCCTCGGCCTGCTGGGACTGTCCTTCTACGGCCTCGACGTCGCCGAGCGCTTCGCGGAGATCGAGCCCTTCAAGACCGCGATCATCCTGAAGTTCGACCGGCCCTGGCCCTACGTGCTGTTCGCCCTGGCGACGCTCGCCCCCGGCCTCTTCGTCGAGCGCTTCTACTGCCGTTACGTCTGCCCGCTCGGCGGCGGCCTCGCGATCCCGGCCCGGCTGCACATGTTCCGCTGGCTGAAGCGCTATTCCGAGTGCGGCCACCCCTGCCAGGTCTGCGCCAAGGACTGCCCGGTGGAGGCGATCCATCCGACCGGCGAGATCAACCCCAACGAGTGCATCTCCTGCCTCAACTGCCAGGTCCTCTACCAGAGCACCGAGAAGTGCCCGGTGGTGATCGGCAAGCTCCGCAAGCGCGAGCGCTTCGAGCGGCAGAACGGGATCGCACTCGCCACCCATTCGGGCCGGCCCGCGCCGACGCAAGGCGCGAAGGCCGAACCGGAAGCCGCGCAGAGCGCGTGAACGAGGGAAACGAGAAATGTCCGAGACCGAGAAACTGTCGCGCCGCTCCCTGCTCGGGGGATCGGTCAAGACCGCGATGCTCGCCGGCGTGGCCATGGCGGGCGGGGCCGCCGGCGTCGGCGCCATCGGCGGCGTGTCGCCGAGCCGGGCCGCCGAGGGCGGCTCCAACGAGGTGAAGCCGGGCCAGCTCGACGAATACTACGGCATCTGGTCGTCGGGTCAGACCGGCGAGCTCCGGATCGTCGGCGTGCCGTCGATGCGCGAGCTGATGCGTGTGCCGGTGTTCAACCGCTGCTCGGCGACCGGCTGGGGCGTCACCAACGAGAGCCTGAAGATCCTGACCGAGGGCCTGCTGCCCGAGACCAAGGCGTTCCTCGCCAAGCGCGGCCGCGTCACCTACGACAACGGCGACCTGCACCACCCGCGCATGTCCTACACCGACGGCACCTACGATGGCCGCTACGTCTTCGTCAACGACAAGGCCAACACCCGCGTCGCCCGCATCCGCTGCGACGTGATGAAGGTCGACAAGATCGTCGAGGTCCCGAACGCCGCCGACCTCCACGGCATCCGGAACCAGAAGTATCCGCGCACCGGCTACGTCTTCGCCAACGGCGAGCACCGGGTGCCGATCCCCAACGACGGCTCCGTGCTCGACGAGCCGAAGAAGTACCGCTCGGTCTTCACGGCGATCGACGGCGACACCATGCAGGTGTCCTGGCAGGTCATGGTCGACGGCAACCTCGACAATTGCGACGCCGATTACCAGGGCAAGTACGCCTTCGCGACCTGCTACAACTCCGAAGAAGGCGTCACCCTCGCCGACATGACCTCGGCGGCGCAGGACTGGGTCACCATCTTCGACATCAAGGCGATCGAGGCGGCGGTGAAGGCCGGTTCGGCGCCCATCGTCGGCGGTGTGCCGCTGCTCGACGGCCGCAAGGCGGCGAACTCGCCCTTCACGCGCTACGTGCCGATCTCGACCAGCCCGCACGGCTGCAACACCGCGCCGGACAAGCGCCACGTCGTGATCAACGGCAAGCTGTCGCCGACCTGCACGGTGCTCGACGTCACCCTCGTCGACGCGCTCTTCCACGAGAACGCCGATCCGCGCTCGGCGGTCGTCGCCGAGCCGCAGCTCGGCCTCGGGCCGCTGCACACCACCTTCGACGGCAAGGGCAACTGCTTCACCACGCTGTTCCTCGACAGCCAGGTGGTGAAGTGGAACATCGACCTCGCCATCCGCGCCTACAAGGGCGAGGAGGTCGATCCGATCCTCGACAAGGTCGACGTCGCCTACCAGCCCGGCCACGTCCAGGCGACCATGGGCGAGACCGCCGAGGCCGACGGCAAGTGGGTGGTGGCGCTCAACAAGTTCTCCAAGGACCGCTTCCTCAACGTCGGTCCGCTGAAGCCGGAGAACGAGCAGCTGATCGACATCTCGGGCGACAGGATGGTGATCGTCCACGACAGCCCGACCTTCGCCGAACCGCACGACTGCATCATCGTCCACGCCTCCAAGCTCAACCCGCGCTCGTCCTGGGATCCGAACGACGGATATTGGGAGGAGGCGCGCCAGCAGGCGAAGAAGGACGGTGTCGACCTGATGGGCGACAGCAAGGTCGTCCGCGACGGCGACAAGGTCCGGGTCTACATCACCGCGGTGGCGCCGGCCTTCGGCCTCGACGCCTTCGAGGTGAACCAGGGCGACGAGGTCACGCTCTACGTCACCAACTTGGACGACGTCGACGACCTCACCCACGGCTTCACGCTGTCGAACTACGGCATCGCCATGGAACTGCCGGCCCAGGCCACGGCGTCGGTGACCTTCACCGCCGACCGCGCCGGCGTCCACGCCTACTACTGCAACTGGTTCTGCCACGCCCTCCACATGGAGATGCAGGGCCGGATGCTCGTCAAGCCGAAGGCGGCCTGACGCCATGCGCAAGCCCGCCATCCTCCCGGCGCTCCTCGCGGCGTCGCTCCTCGCCGGAGCGGTGCCAGCCGCCCGCGCGGCCGAGCGCATCGTCGCGGCGGCGCCGGGGGCGCTGGCGGCCGCGATCCGCGAAGCCGAGCCGGGGGACGTCCTCCGGCTCGGCGACGGCCGCTTCGACGGCCCGGTCCTCGTCGACCGCCCGCTCACCATCGCAGGCGGGCGCGACAGCCGGATCGTCGGGCCGGGCACGGGCTCGGTGATCCGCGTCACCGCCGACGACGTCGTGCTCGAGGGTCTCGCCGTCTCCGGCTCCGGCACCTCGCTCGCCACGATCGACGCGGGCATCGCGATCGACAAGGGCGTCCGGCGGACGGTGGTGGCCGGCAACCGCATCGTCGGCAACCTCGTCGGCGTCGACGTCCAGGGCGGGATCGACACCGTCGTGCGCGACAACGTCATCGTCGGGCGCACCGACCTGCGCCGCAACGAGCGCGGCCCGGGCGTCTACGTCTGGAACGCGCCGGGGCTCCTGGTCGAGCGCAACCGCATCGTCCGCGGCCGCGACGGCGTCTTCATCTCCACCTCCGCCGACGCGACCTACCGCGACAACGTCTTCTCCGAGCTGCGCTTCGCGTTCCACTCGATGTACGCCGACGACATCGTCGTCACCGGCAACGTCTCGCGCGGCAACGACCTCGGCTTCGCCTTCATGTTCTCCAAGCGGATCCGCGCCGAGGGCAACCTCTCGGTCGGCGACCGCACCCACGGCATCTTCCTCAACGCGGTCAACGGCTCGACCATCGCCCGCAACGAGGTCCGCGGCGGCGAGAAGTGCCTGTTCTTCTACGACGCCAACCGCAACCGCGTCGAAGGCAACCGCTTCGCCGGCTGTGGCATCGGCATCCACTTCACCGCGGGCTCGGAGAAGAACGTCATCGTCGGCAACGCCTTCGTCGGCAACCGCACCCAGGTGAAATACGTCGGCACCCGCTGGATCGAGTGGAGCGAGGCCGGCCGCGGCAACCACTGGTCCGACCACGCCGCTTTCGACGTCGACGGCGACGGCATCGCCGACGCTCCCTACCGGCCGAACGACGTCGTCGACCAGCTGGTGTGGAGCCAGCCGATGGCCCGCCTGCTGCTCGGCACTCCCGCCGTCCAGCTGATCCGCTGGTCGCAGTCGCGCTTCCCGGGCCTCCTGCCCGGCGGTGTGGTCGACAGCCACCCCCTCGTGGCGCCCGGCGCCGCCGGCCTTCCCACCGGACCCGCCGTCGCCGCCCTGGACGGAGCCCGCAACCCATGACCGATCCCGTCCTCGCCGTCGACGCCGTCTCGGTGCGCTTCGGCGCCGTCCGGGCCCTCTCGGGCGTCGGCCTCGCGGTCGCGCCCGGCGAGCGCGTCGCCCTGCTCGGCCACAACGGCGCCGGCAAGTCGACCCTCTTCAAGAGCGTGCTCGGCTTCGTGACGCCCGACGCCGGCACCATCGCCGTCGCCGGCGGCGCCCCGGGCTCGCTGGTCGCGCGGCGTGCCGTGTCCTACCTGCCCGAGGCCGTCGCCTTCCCGAAGAGCCTCACGGGCCGCGAACTCCTCGCCCATTTCGCCCGCCTCAAGGGCGAGGATCCGCGCGCGGCGATGCCGCTGCTGGAACGCGTCGGCATCGCCGCCGCCGCCGACCGCCGCGTCGGGACCTATTCCAAGGGCATGCGCCAGCGCCTCGGCCTCGCCCAGGCCCTGATCGGCCGCCCCGGCCTGCTCCTCCTCGACGAGCCGACCTCCGGCCTCGACCCGGTGTCGCGGCGCGACTTCTACAGTGTGATCGCCGACGTCGCCGCCGCCGGCACCGCGGTGCTGCTGTCGTCGCACTCGCTGTCGGAGGTCGAGAGCAAGACCGACCGCATCGTCATCCTGTCCGCCGGCCGCGTCGTCGCCGAGGGCACGCTCGCCGAGCTCACCCGCCGCGCCGGCTTGCCGATCGTCGTCCGCGTCGAGGCCGAGGCCGCCGACGTCGACCGCCTGCACCGCCACCTCGGCGGCACGCGCGAGAACGGCACCCGCGTCGTGCTCGCCTGCAGCGGCGACGACAAGCTGCCGCTGCTCGCCCGCATCGCCGCCGTGCCGGACCTCGTCGCCGACGTCGAGATCGTCCTGCCCGGTCTCGACGACGTCTACGACCACTTCTCCCGCCGCCCCGGAGGCCCGTCGTGACCGCCATGTTCTCCGTTGCCGCCACCGAGCTCCGCCTCGCGGCGCGCAACCGCTGGATCCTGCTGGCGACGCTGGTGCTGGCGCTGTTCTCGCTGGCGCTCGCCTTCCTCGGCGCCGGCCCGAGCGGCGTGCTGAAGGCCGACCCGCTGCTGCCGACCGCCGCCGCGCTCGCCACGCTGACCGTCTATCTCGTGCCGCTGATCGCGCTGCTCCTGACCTACGACACCGTCGCCGGCGAGGTCGAGCGCGGCACGCTCGCCCTGGTGCTGGCAACGCCGGTGCGCCGCGGCGAACTGCTGGTGGCCAAGGCCGCGGCCCACGTCGTCGTCGTCGCGGTCGCCGTCGTGGTCGGCTTCGGCGTCGCCGCCGCGGCGATGGTCGCCGTCCACGGCGCGACGCCCGCCGGCCTCGCCGCTTGGGGCCGCCTCGTCGGCACCGCGATCCTGCTCGGCGCGGTCTTCGTCGGCGCGGGCACCGCGATCTCGGCGACCGCGCGCCAGACCGGCACGGCCGCGGCGCTGGCGATCGGGGTCTGGCTGGTGGTGGTCGTGCTCTACGACCTCGCCCTCCTCGGCGGCCTGATCGCGGCCGGCGACGGCGTCTTCGCCAGGAGCGTCTTCCCCTGGCTGGTGCTCGCCAACCCCGGCGACGCCTTCCGCCTCTACAACCTCGCCGGCCTCGGCGGCGACGTGCCGGTCGCCGGTCTCGACGGCCTCGCCGCCACCATGCCGTTCCCGCCCGCCGCCGCGCTCGCGACCCTCGCCCTCTGGGGCGCCGCCGCGCTCGGTCTCGCCTTCGACGCCTTCCGCAGGATCACGCCATGAGACGCCTCCTCCGCTCGCTCGCGCTCCTCGCCCCGCTCGTGCTCGCCGCCTGCGGCGAGGACGCCGGCCCGGCCAAACCCGCCGCCGTCGAGATGACCGACGAGGCGCTCGGCTACTATTGCCAGATGTACCTCGCCGACCACCCTGGCCCGAAGGCCCAGGTGATCGTCCGCGGCCAGGACCAGCCGCTGTGGTTCACCCAGGTCAGCGACGCCGTCGCCTACCTGAAGGGCGCCGAGCGCGTCGGCGACACCGCGGCGGTCTACGTCAGCGACATGGCCGCCGCCGCGTCCTGGGCCGAGCCCGGCCGGGGCAACTGGATCGACGCCGACGGCGCCGTCTTCGTGATCGAGAGCCGACGGCCCGGCGGCATGGGCACGCCCGAGGCGATCCCGTTCGGCAGCCGCGGCGCCGCCGACCGCTTCGTCGCCGAGAACGGCGGCCGCGCCGTCGCGCTCGCCGAGATTCCGGTCGCCTACGTCCGCCCCGGCGACGCCGGTGTCCCCGCCCACGGCGACATGTCGGCGATGAACTGAGGTCCGCCATGACGTCCCCCGCGCCCACCCGCCGCCGCGTCCTCTTCGTCGGCGCGACCCTCCTCGGCGCCGCCGTCCTCGGCGGGCCGGTCGCTGCCGCGCCGGTGCAGCGCTGGCGCGGCGTCGCGCTCGGCGCCGGTTGCACCATCGAGCTCGTCGGCGCCCGGGACGACGCCGTCTTCGCCGACGTCGAGGCCGAGATCCGCCGGCTCGAGGCGATCTTCGGCCTGTACCGGGCCGACGGCCAACTCGTCCGCCTCAACCGCGACGGCGTGCTCGCCGATCCCGCGCCCGAACTGGTCGAACTGCTCGCACTCGCCGGCACCGTCCACGCCGCCACCGGCGGCCTGTTCGACCCCACCGTCCAGCCGCTGTTCGACCTCTACGCCCGCCACTTCGCCGCCCCCGGCGCCGATCCCGCCGGACCGTCGCGCGCCGCCGTCGCCGCCGCGCTCGCCCGGGTCGGCTTTTCCGGCGTCGAGATCGCCGCCGACCGGATCCGCCTCGCCCGCCCGGGCATGGCGCTGACGCTGAACGGCATCGCCCAGGGCTTCGTCACCGACCGCGTCGCCGCGCGCCTCGCCGCCCATGGCTACGGCGACATGCTGCTCGACGTCGGCGAGATCCGCGCCGCCGGCTCGCGCGCCCCCGCCGGCGACGGCTGGACCGTCGGCGTCGACCGCGGCGGGCGCCGCGACCACGTCCGCCTCCGCGACGAGGCGATCGCGACCTCCGCCCCGCTCGGCACCGTGCTCGATCCCGCCGGCCGGTTCGGCCACGTCTTCGATCCCCGCCGCGGCTGGACCGGCGGCGCCCGCCGCGCCGCCAGCGTGATCGCGCCGACCGCGGCCCTCGCCGACGCCGTCTCGACCGCCGCGGTGCTGATGGACGACGCCGACCTTTCCGGCCTCGCCCGCCTCGGCGTCCGCGTCCTGCCCGGCTGATCCGGCCGCCCGGCCGGGTGCGAAACGGTCGTCCGACGGAGCGAGATTCGGCGCGCGTCCGGACCTGCCGGATCCTGCCCTTCGAAAGGCTTATCGATAATCGAAAGTATTACGGCTTGAACAAAACTTTAAGTAAAATCCCTGAGCATGACGAGGATACCACCTAGGACGATCGTCTGTTGTGTGTGCCATTTCAAGTGGTCGCCGGGGTGGAGGAGACCCTCGTCCGCGCGTCACCGTTCTCGCGGACCGGAGATCGACCGGTAGGGGAGAACCGTCGGCATGCCGCTCCTGAACTGTCTGGTGATCGACGACTCGGGCATCGTGCGCGGGCAACTGCGCGAGGGCATCTGCTCGGTCCTGCCCGACTGCCATGTGTTCGAGGTCGAGGGCGCGCTCGAAGGCGCGCGCTTCCTCAGCCGCTTCGTCCCCGAGGTGGTCTTCCTCGATCTCAACATGCCGGGCGTCGGCGGGATCGAGTTCCTGGACGGGCTCGACCGGATCCTCGCCGGCCGCAAGCGCCCGATCATCGTGTCCATCACCGCCGAGATCAACGCGGTCACCCTGAAGGCGCTGCAGGATCGGGGCGCCTACGACCTGCTGCCCAAGCCCTTCGACAAGATCGCGATCGCCACCGTGCTGTTGCGGCTCGTGCAGATGACCCGCATGCGCCGGGTGCTCGTGGTCGACGACAGCGCGACGGTGCGCCAGGTGGTCCGCAAGATCGTCCAGCGCAGCCGCTTCAACCTCCACGTCGACGAGGCCGCCTGCGCGGAGGACGCTTATCGCCTGTTCCGAGGCCAGGGCTTCGACCTCGCCTTCATCGACATGTTCATGCCCGACGTGGACGGTCTGGAGGTCGCCGGCGAGATCCTCTACACGCGCCAGGGCGTGCACATCGTGATGATGTCGGGCGACGCCGACGAGTCGCGGCGGCGGGCCGCCGCCCACATCGGCGTGCAGCACTTCCTGAAGAAGCCCTTCTATCCGGCCCAGGTCGACAGCGTCCTGCACGCTCTCTACGACATGAACGACGCGCAGTTCCTCGAAGCGGCCCGCCACGAGGTCTTCACCCAGATCTAGCGCCGTGTCGGCGATGCGGATCGCGCAACGCCGCCCGCGTCCGGACGCCCGACACCGGCTCGCTGCGCCTTCTCGTCACGCCACGATCCGATCGGGAACTAGTTCCCTGGCGGGTTCGTCACGTCGCCGCCACCATGGCCGTCGGCACCGGCGCGGCGCGCGCCAGCGGGCGGGGAGGGCGCGGATGCGGAGCTTCGGGACCGGATTCGGCGTCGTCGCGGCCCTTGCCGCCTCCTTCTTCACCGCGACGGCCGCCCCGGCCTCGGCCGCCCCGCCGCTCTGGGTGCTCTCGGACGAGGATTCCACCGTCTACCTCTTCGGTACCCTGCACGCGACGAAGCCCGACGATCCCTGGTGGACGCCGGAGATCGCCGGCGCGCTCGCGCGCAGCCATTCGCTGTGGCTCGAGAGCGAATCCGAGAGCGGCGACGGCGGCCTCGTCCGCAGGCTCGGCCTGTCGCCGGACGAACCGCTCGCCGCCCGCCTCGACCCGGACCTGCTCGAGGCCGCCGCCAACGTCGCGCTCGCCTACGGTATCCCCTTCGCGCGCATCGACCCGATGCGGCCCTGGCTCGCGACCGCCACCATCGGCGCCGCCGCCGTCCGCCGCGACGGCTTCGATGGCACCGCCGCCGACATCGCGCTCGCCCGCGAAGCGGCGGCGCGTGGCATCGCCGTCGCCGGCTTCGACCCGCCCGACACGCCGGTCCGCCTGTTCGCCTCGCTGGCGCCCGACGAGGAGGTCGACCTCTTGCGCGCCGTCGTCGAGGACCTCTCGGCCGGCCGTTTCGAGCACCGCGACCTGCACGACGCCTGGCTCGCCGGCGACGTCGCTGCGATCGAGCGCGTGCTCACCGGCTACGAGCGTCCGGGCGGCGACGCGCTGCACCGCGTCCTGATCCGCGGCCGCACCGCCGGCTGGATCCCGCGCATCGAGCAGTTGCTGCTCGGCGCCGGCACCCATTTCGTCGCGGTCGGGGTGCTGCACGTGGTCGGCGACGACGGCGTCGTCGCGCTGCTGCGCCGCCACGGCCACACGGTGCGCCGGGTCGAGCCGGCGCCGTGACCGGCGGCGGGCCGATCAGGCCCGCCGGCTGCGCTGCGAGGTCCGCTCGATCGCCTTGACCACCAGTTCCGGCAGCGTCTCGGCGTCGAGCTTCGACTTCAGGATCGAGGAGACGTTGGCGACGGTCTTGTAGCTGATGCCGAGTTCCTCGGCGATCTCGCCGTAGGAGCGGCCCTCGGCGAGCAGGGTCAGGATCTCCTGTTCGCGGCGGGTGAAGTCCTTGAGCTCGATCCGCGCCGCCGGCTCCGGCGCCAGCGCCACCTGCAGCGCGAGGTCGCCGGTGAGGTAGCGCACGCCGCGCCGGACCCGGTCGACCGCGGTCAGGATCTCGGTCGGCGGGGCGTCCTTGTGGACGTAGCCGGTGGCACCGGCGGCGAGCGCCTTGCGCACCACCGAGGGCTCGCCGTGCATGCTGAAGACCAGGATCGGCAGCGTCCGGTCGATCGCCCTCAGCCGGCGCACGAAGGAGAGGCCGGCGAGGGTGCGGTTGGGCATGCCGATGTCGACGATGATCACGTCGGGGCGCTGGCGTCGCCACGCCCGGAACGCCTGCGGGAAGCGCTCGGCGACCTCGACGGCGCAGGCGCCGTGTTCCTCCATCAGCCGGCGGCAGCCCTGGAGCACGATGGGGTGGTCGTCGACGATCAGGACGCGGGTCAAGGCTGGATCTCGGTGTTGTCGGAGGTGAAGGCGATGCGCCGCTCGATCGGCAGACGGATCGAGGTGACGGTGCGGCCGGCGGACTGGCGCGGACCCGCCCAGACGCCGCCGAGGGCACGCGCCCGTTCGGCGATGCCGGCGAGGCCGTAGCCGGCCTTCGGCGCGGGGGCGGCCGGTCCGGCGCCGTCGTCGGTGACTGTGACGGCGAGCACCGCGCCCTCGTCGACCACGGCGACGCGCACGGTGGCGGCGTCGCCGTGCCGCATGGCGTTGAGCACGCTCTCCTGGACGAAGCGGTAGACCGTGATGTCGGCGGCCTCGCCGTAGGAGACGTCGGGGATGCGCGCGGCGAGGGCGATGTCCGAGCGGTCCGACAGTCGGCCGAGGCCGGCGACGAGGTCGTCGAGCAGTTCGCGCAGCGTCGCTTCGCCGAGCGACATCGGCCGGAGCGTCGAGATGATCCGCCGGGTGCGCGCCTGGATCGCCTGGGCGAGGTCGATCAGCGCGTCGACGCCGTCGGGACCGGCCGCCTCGCCCGCCGCCGGGCGCGGCAGCTTGGCCGCGGCGGCGCGCAGACCGAACAGGTAGGGGCCGAGTTCGTCGTGGAGGTCGAGCGCGATCGCCTTGCGCTCGTCGTCCTGCACGGTGAGCAGCCGGCGGGCGAGATCGCGGTTCTCGGCCTCGCGCGCGGCGAGGGCGCCGGCGAGGTCGTTGAAACGGCCGGCGATGGCGGCGAGTTCGGGGATCCCCGGCGCCTCGACCCTGGTGTCGAGCCGGCCGCCGGCGAGCCGGTCGAGCCCTTCCGTGACCCGGTGGATGCGCGCGAACAGGTGGTTGAGCACCAGCGTCAGCAGGCCCGTCAGCAGCACGGAATAGCCGATCAGCAGCGGCACGATGAAGCGGAAGTCCTGCCAGACCTCGGTGATCTCGTCGTGCGGCTCGCTCTCCAGCACGATGGTCGCGGTCTGGCCCGATTTGAACACCAGTGGGATCTCCTCGCGCAGCGGCGGCATCGCCAGGAGCGCCACGAACCAGTCCGGCGGCTCGGCCTCCTCGTCGTCCCGCGGCACGGCCGGGCCGCGCGGCGGCACCACGCGCCCGGCGCCGTCGATGGCGATCGCCCGGACGTGGCGGGTGCGGCCGTCCTCGAGACCGAGGTTGGCGAGGTAGTTGTCGGGGAAATAGGCCTGTTCGATCTCGGTCTTGCGGGAGGCGAGGTAGCGCAGCGCCACCGCGAAGGACGAGCGCACCTCCTCGGCCACCGCCACCCGGGCGTTGAGGACCAGACCGCCGGCGACCAGCAGCGCCAGCGAGGCGGCGATGCCGGCGAAAGCGAGCAGCATGCGGTCGCGGAAGGACAGGGCCGGCAGCAGCCGGCGCCAGGTCGCCGCCACCGCGGTCGGGCGTCGGGCCGGGATCGGATCGGTGATGCCGCTCATGGGCGGGCTCCTCCGAATCGGGTGCGCAGGGTGCCGATCGCGCCCGCGTGGTCGGCGCCGTTCTCGCGCAGCACCACGTAGGCCTGAGTGAGGACGCCGAACCATCCGGTCGGCCGGTCGCGCATCGGGAAGGTGAGGTCGGCGAGGAGGCGTTCCGGGGCGAGCGGCTCGCCGCGCTCGGCCGAGAGGTCGGCGAGCTGGGCGACGCGGTTGGCGATCATCCGCGGCGGCTCGTGGAACTGCCGCTCGGCGGCGTCGAGCGCCGCGGCGACGGCGGCGACGCGCGCCTCGTCCGCGGCGGTTCCGCCCGCCTCGCGCCCGCGCTCGGCGAGCCAACGCTCCGGCGGGCGATCGTCGCCGCGCACCAGCCAGTCGGCGGTCTCGCCCTCCGCCCGCGTCGGCGGATCGGCCGCGCCGCCGCGGGAGGCCGCGGGCTCGTCGCCGCATCCGGCGCAGAGCGCGAGGGCGGCGAGCGAGACGGCCAGCTTGCGTTTCGGCGGCACCGATCGGTTCTCCTTCGTCATCGTCGCGCAAGGAAAAGCATCAATCCGGAAAGCGGCGATGTCTTCGTCGGCCCTGAGAGTATCCTTTTAGCACGTGTGCCAGATGCGTCATCCGATCGCACCGTCATTACAGGGTTTTAATCCATTGATGTTGCGATGCGGGAACCTACTGATAAAGCTGATGCTCGCCGATTGCGCTTTGTTCCGGGCCGCGAGTGCCCGGGAACTACTTCCCGGATCGGCCTGGAAATCTGCTCAAGACGCGCCGCCCTGCCGGCGACATCGTCCGAGGCGGAACGGGGCACCGTCGTGCATCGGAGGAGGGGGGACCGGAGTGTCCGACCCTTGCACGGCGGGAACTGCAGACCGTTCTCGGGAGAAACGGATACCTAGCGGGGGAAACCCATGAAGCTGCTCAGGAGAACCGTGGGCGGGACGTCGCTCGTCGCCCTGCTGGCCGCCGGCATCGTCGCGGCGCAGCCGGTTTCGGCCAACGACAAGCTCGTCGAGCTCGCCAAGAGCAACGAGAACTGGGTCACGACGGGCCGTGACTACAGCGAGACCAACTACAGCCCGATGACGCAGATCAACAAGGAGAACGTCAAGCAGCTCAGGACCGCGTGGTCGTTCTCGACCGGCGTGCTGCACGGACACGAGGGAACGCCGCTGGTCGTCGACGGCGTGATGTACATCCACTCGCCGTTCCCCAACAAGACCTTCGCGATCGCCCTGGACGATCCGGGCAAGATCCTGTGGCAGCACAGCCCGAAGCAGGATCCGACCGCCCGTTCGGTCGCCTGCTGCGACGTGGTCAACCGCGGTCTGGCCTACTGGCCCGGCGACGACGAGGTCGGCCCGCTGATCCTGAAGACCCAGCTCGACGGCCACATCGTCGCCCTCGACGCCAAGACCGGCGCCGAG
This sequence comes from Oharaeibacter diazotrophicus, assembly GCF_004362745.1. NCBI lineage: Bacteria > Pseudomonadati > Pseudomonadota > Alphaproteobacteria > Hyphomicrobiales > Pleomorphomonadaceae > Oharaeibacter > Oharaeibacter diazotrophicus. The sequence goes on from NZ_SNXY01000007.1 coordinate 645,620, forward strand.
CGCTGGAAGATGGAGAACTCCGACATCAAGGTCGGCTCCACGCTCACCATCGCCCCCTACGTGATCAAGGACGCCGTCCTGGTCGGATCGTCGGGTGCCGAGCTCGGCGTGCGCGGCTACGTGACGTCCTACGACGTCAAGACCGGCGCGCAGAACTGGCGCGCCTACGCCACCGGCCCGGACGAGGAGATCCGCCTCGCCGACGACTTCAACGTCGCCAACCCGCACTACGGCCAGAAGGGCCTCGGCCTCTCCACCTGGGAGGGCGACGCCTGGAAGATCGGCGGCGGCACCAACTGGGGCTGGTACGCCTTCGACCCGGGCACCAACCTCTTCTACTACGGCTCGGGCAACCCGGCGCCGTGGAACGAGACCATGCGTCCGGGCGACAACAAGTGGACGATGACCATCTGGGGTCGCGACGCCGACACCGGCATGGCCAAGTTCGGCTACCAGAAGACCCCGCACGACGAGTGGGACTACGCCGGCGTCAACGTCATGATGCTCACCGAGCAGAAGGACAAGGACGGCAAGGTCCGCAAGCTGCTGACCCATCCGGACCGCAACGGCATCGTCTACACCCTCGACCGCACCAACGGTGACCTGATCTCGGCCAACAAGCTCGACGACACGGTCAACTGGGTGAAGGAAGTCCAGCTCGCCTCCGGCCTGCCGGTGCGCGATCCGGAGTTCGCGACCCGCATGGACCACAAGGGCCGCGACATCTGCCCGTCGGCGATGGGCTACCACAACCAGGGCCACGACAGCTACGACCCCGAGCGGCAGCTGTTCTACATGGGCATCAACCACATCTGCATGGACTGGGAACCGTTCATGCTGCCCTACCGGGCCGGCCAGTTCTTCGTCGGCGCGACGCTGTGGATGTACCCGGGCCCGAAGGGTGACCGCCAGAACTACCTCGGCCTCGGTCAGGTGAAGGCGTACAACGCCATCTCCGGCGAGTACAAGTGGGAAGTCATGGAGAAGTTCGCCGCCTGGGGCGGCACCATGGCGACGGCCGGCGGCGTGGTCTTCTACGGCACGCTCGACGGCTTCATCAAGGCCCGCGACGCCGACACCGGCGAACTGCTCTGGAAGTTCAAGCTGCCGTCGGGCGTCATCGGTCATCCGATGACCTACGAGCACAAGGGCATCCAGTACGTCGCCATCAACTACGGCGTCGGCGGCTGGCCGGGCGTCGGCCTGGTGTTCGACCTCAAGGACCCGACCGCCGGTCTCGGCGCGGTGGGCGCGTTCAAGGAACTCGCCAACTACACCCAGATGGGCGGCGGCACGATGGTGTTCTCCCTCGACGGCAAGAGCCCGTACACCGAGGACATCAACGTCGGCGAATACCAGCCCAACAAGAGCTGATCCGAGACGGTCGCGGCCGCGCCCTCCCGCAGGGGCGCGGCCGTGCCACCGGCCCCGCCGCGGCCATGCGCGCGTCGCGGCGGGACCGTTCCGAACGATCCGACAGACGACGGGCGACCGCGGCGATCCGCCGGACCGAGCGCCCAGTGAGGGAACCCCGCCATGACCACCATCGCCCGTTCGCGGTCGGTGCTCGCCGCCGCCACCCTGCTCGCGGCCGCCGCCGGAGCCGCCGAGGCCGCCGAACCGCTCCGCATCTGCGCCGCCACCAAGGAGGCCCCGTATTCGTCGGCCGACGGTTCCGGCTTCGAGAACCGCATCGCCGTCAAGCTCGCCGAGGCCATGGGCCGCGAGCCGCAATTCGTCTACGCCGACAAGTTCGCGATCTACATCGTCCGCGACTATCTCGAGACCGGCGAGTGCGACGTCGTGCTCGGCGTCGACTCCGGCGACGAGCGGCTGGCGACCTCCAAGCCGATCTACCGCACCGGCTACGTCATGGTCAGCCGCCAGGACGAGAACTTCGACACCGCCGACTGGGAGGCGATCCGCGACACCCGCTTCAGCCGTTTCGCCATCCGCTTCTACAGCCCGGCCGAGACGATCCTGAAGTACACGGGCAAGTGGGAGGACAACGCCGCCTACCTCTACGGCCTGATCGACTTCAAGTCGAACCGCAACACCTACAATCAGGTCGACGCCTCCCGCCTCGTCTCCGAGGTCGCCGGCGGCGAGGCGGATCTCGCCATCGCCTTCGCGCCCGACGTCGCCCGCTACGTCAAGTCGGCGTCGGTGCCGATGCGCATGACGATGATCGACCGGCCGATCACCCGCACCGACGGCAAGACCATCCCGCTCCAGTACGACCAGGCGATCGGCGTCCGCAAGGACGACACGGCCCTGCTCGCCGAGATCGAGGCGGCGCTCCCGAAGATCCGCGCCGACATCGACCAGATCCTCGCCGAAGAGGGCATTCCCCTGCTGCCGCCGAGCAGCTGATCCCGTCCATCGATCCCCCGCCGAAAGAGAAGGTACCGATGCAGTCCTGGTTCCTGAGAACCTGCGTCCTCGCCGTCGCCACCACCACGCTGGCCGTGGGCGCGGTCGCCCAGATCCGGCTCTTCAACACCGTCACGGGCGAGCCGCTCGACATGTCCATGGCCATGGAGGAGGGCCGCGACACGCCGGCCGTCAAGTCCTTCATGGAAACCGGCGTCAACGCCTACAACGAGAACCCCGAGGCGCTCGGCAAGGGCGAGGAGATCTTCCTCACCGCCTGCTCCGGCTGTCACGGCCATCTCGGCGAAGGCAAGATCGGCCCCGGCCTCAACGACGACTACTGGACCTATCCCGGCAACGCGACCGACGAGGGCCTGTTCCGGACGATCTACGGCGGGGCCGAGGGGCAGATGGGGCCGCAATACGGCAACCTGACGCTCGACGAGATGCTGCACGTGATGGCCTGGGTCCGCCACATCTACACCGGCGACCCGGCGACGGCGACGTGGTTCACGCCCGAGCAGCGCGCCGCCTTCAAGCCCTTCCCGAAGACCCATCCGGATCCGAACGGCTGAGCCGTGCGGACCGACCGTCGCGGCGGCGAAGGGGGCCGGCGCGACCCGCGGCGTCACCGGGTGGGGCGCCGCGACACCAGAGGGGGGCGCCGCCGCCGGGGAACGAGGGGCGGGGCGTCACCGGACCAAGACGTCGAACAGGAGGAAACGGACATGAAACTCATCGCCACTCTCGCCGCCGCCACGGTCGTCGCGCTCGCCGGCATCGGTTCGGCCGCCGCCTACGACGGCACCAACTGCAAGGCGCCGGGCAACTGCTGGGAGCCGAAGCCGGGCTACCCGGACAAGGTCGAGGGCTCCAAGTACGACCCGCAGCACGACCCGATGGAGCTCAACAAGCAGTCGGAGTCGATCAAGGCCATGGAGGAGCGCAACGCGCTCCGCGTCGCCAACTTCAAGAAGACCGGCAAGTTCGTCTACAACGTGAAGGACATTCCGGCCCAGTGATCCCCTCGCGCCGGGCGGTGCGGACGGGAGCCCTCACCCCGTCCGCAAGCGCAGACCGTCCGACGTCGAGCCGGGGGCGGGCGTCCGATCCGGCGCGATGGACCGGTTTTCGTTCTCCCTGGACCACACGAGCCCTCGACCGCGCCTTCGCGGTCGGGCGCCCGTCCCCGGTCCCACGCAGAGAGACGGTGTTCCTTGGACGAGCGTGAGATGTCGATCGACCTCGAGGACTGGCGCCGCCGCGCCGCCGCGTTCGAAGCCGCCGTGGCGACGGCGGTCGTCGGCCAGGACCGCGCCGTGCGGCTGACCACCATCGCCGTGTTCTGCCGCGGCCACGTGCTGCTCGAGGGCGACGTCGGCGTCGGCAAGACCACGCTGCTGCGCGCGGTCGCCCGTGCGCTCGGCGGGCCCTACGAGCGCATCGAGGGGACGGTCGACCTGATGCCGAACGACGTCGTCTACGCCGCCCACGTCGGCGAGGACGGCCGTCCGCGCGTCGAGCCCGGACCGATTCTCGCCCACGGCGAGGATCTCTGCGTCTTCTTCTTCAACGAGATCAACCGGGCGCGGCCGCAGGTCCACGCCCTCCTGCTGCGCGCCATGGCCGAGCGCAGCATCGGCGCCTTCCGCCGCGAGTGGCACTTCCCGCATCTCCAGGTCTTCGCCGACCGCAACCGGGTCGAGCGCGAGGAGACCTTCGAACTGCCCGCCGCGGCGCGCGACCGCTTCTTCGTCGAGATCGCGGTGGAGGCCCCGGCCGATCCGGCGATCCGCCGCCGCCTCGTGTTCGACACCCGTTTCCACGACACCGACGCCCTGATCGCGGCGGTGCCCGAGGCGGTGCTGCCGTTCCGCGAACTCGGCGCGGTCGCCGCCGCGATCCAACGGGCCGTGCACGCCTCCCCGGCGATCGAACGCTACGTCTTCGACCTCTGGGAAGCGCTGCGCGATCCGGCTGCGGCCGGCATCGAGATCCCCGGCGTGCCGGTCGAGCGGCTGGTCCAGGGCGGCGCGAGCCCGCGTGGCGTCTCGGCGCTGGTGCGCGCCGCCCGCGCCCACGCCTGGCTGGAGGGCCGCCGCTTCGTCGACCCGGACGACGTCGGCGCGGTGTTCCGTGCGGTGATGGGCCACCGCATCTTCCTGGCGCCGGCCTACGAAGCCCGCCGCGATCGGCTGGTGCCCGCCCTGGTCGACGCCGCCTTCGCGCGGGTCGCCGTGCCGGCGGAGGCGGCATGACCGATCCGCTGGACGACTTCGCCGATCTCGCCATCGCCGCCCGCGGCCGGCTGTTCTCGGTCCGGCCGGGACGGCACGGCGCGCGCACCGTCGGCGTCGGCGGCGCCTTCGCCGGGCTGTCGCCGCTGATGGACCATCCCGATCCGCGCCGGATCGACGTCCGCGCCTCGATCCGCGATCCGTTCGGCACCATCTGGGTCCGCCGCCAGCGCCAGGAGGTGGCGGCGCGGATCGTCGTGCTGCTCGACACCTCCGGCTCGATGGCCACCGTCGGCCGCTCCGACCGCGGCGCGCTCGCCCGCGTCCTCGTCGCCGGTCTCGCCCGCGCCGTCGAGCGCGGCTCGGACGGCTTCGGCCTCCTCACCGGCGCCGACATCGGACCCGACGCGGCGCTGTGGCCGCCGCGCCGCCGCCGCGGCCTCGCCGCCGAGGTCGGCGCGCTGGTCGACCGCATCGCCTTCGCCGGCTCCGGCGTCGGTCGGCTCGAGGCGGCCGCCGACCTCCTGCCCGCCGGGCGCTGCGTCGTGCTCCTGGTCTCGGACTTCTCGCAGCCGCTCTCGGTGGTCGCGGCCCTGCTCGACCGCCTCTCCGCCCACGACGTCCGCCCGGTCGTGCTGCGCGACAGCGCGGTCGAGGCCCCGGACGGCCGCTTCGGCGTCGTCGAACTCGCCGATCTCGAGGGCGGCGGCCGCCGCCTCGTGCTGATGCGGTCGTCGCTCGCCCGCGCCCAGGCCGCCGCCGCCGCCGAGCGCCGGCGCCGGCTCGCGATGCTGTTCGCCGACCACGACCTTTCGCCGGTGGAGATCGTCGACCAGATCGACGTCGCCGCGCTGGTCGACGCCTTCGCGGCAGGAGGGGCGTGAGCGATGCGCGCGCCGGCCGCCGTGCTCCTCGCCGTCCTCGCCGCCGCGCCCGCCGCGGCGGCGCCCGTCGTCGTGCTCGCACCGCCGCGCGACCACGGCTGGTGGATCGGCGACGTGCTGCGCGTCTCGGCCGAGATCCTCGTCGACGACGGCGCCACGATCGATCCGGCCTCGCTGCCGAAGCCGCGCCCGGTGACCTATTGGCTCGACCTGCGCTCGGTCGCGCTCGTCGACCTCGGCGCATCGGCCGGGCAGCGGCGGCTGCGCCTCGACCTCGTCTACCAGACCTTCTACGCCCCGCTCGAGCCGAAGCGGCTCGTCGTGCCGGCCGTCGACCTCGCCATGGTCGGTCCGGGCGGGCGCGAGGCGGCGACGGTGCCGTCCTGGAGCTTCGTCTCCGCGCCGCTGCGCGAGATCATGGCGCCGAGCGCGCCCGGCGAGGTCCGCACCGCCGCGCCGGTGGCGGTCGTCGACACCCGGCCGGACCAGGTCCGCGCCGCCGCCGCCGCCGCGGTCGGCATCGTCGCCATGCTCGGCTTCGGCTGGCACCGCGGCCTCGGGCCGTTCGCCCGGCGCGACCGCCCGTTCGGCCGCGCCGCCCGCGCCGTCCGCCGCGCCCTGGTCCGGCCCGGCGGCGCCGAGGGTCGGCGCGCGGCGCTGATCGCGCTGCACCGTGCGTTCGACGCCGCGCTCGGCCGGCGCATGCTGCCGCGCGACGTCGACGCGCTCTTGGCGCGCCGGCCGGAGTTCGCGCCGCTGCGCGTCGGCATCGACGGTTTCCTCGACGCCTCGCGCGCCGCGTTCTTCGCCGCGCCCGGCGCGGTGCCGTCCGAGCCGGGCGCGGAGGCGATCGGCCGGCTCGCCGACGACCTCGCCGCCGTCGAACGGAGGCGGCCGTGATCGCCTTCGACCGCCCGCTCGTCGCGCTCCTGCTGCTGCCGCTGGTGCTGCTGCCGCTGCTGGTTCGCCCGGCCGCGCCGTCGGGCCATCCTGCGATCCGGCTGGTGCCGGCCGACCGCGCCTCGCGGGCGACCGCGGCGGCGCTCCGCGCCCTCGGCGTCGTCGCGATCGCCGCCCTGGCGCTGGCGCTCGGCGGCCCGCATCTCGGCGGCGGCACGGTCGAACGCCGCGGCGTCGGCGCCAACGTGGTGCTGCTGATCGACCGCTCGTCGAGCATGGACAACAGCTTCGCCGACCGTCTGCCGAGCGGCGACGAGGAATCCAAGTCCGCCGCCGCCCGCCGCCTCGTGCGCGACTTCGTCGACCGCCGCCCGCGCGACCGCATCGGCGTCGCCGCCTTCTCGACCACGCCGATGATGGTGGTGCCGATCACCGACCGGCTCGACGCCGTCCGCGGCGCCCTCGACGCCATCGACCTGCCGGGCCTCGCCTACACCGACGTCGGCCGTGGCCTGATCCTCGCCCTCGAGATGTTCGGCGACTCCACCGCCGCGGAATCGCGGGCGCTGGTGCTGATCTCCGACGGTGCCGGCGTCGTCGGCCGCGAGGTCCAGGACGCGCTGCGCGCCGCCGTGAAGCGCACGCCGGTCAACCTCTACTGGCTGTTCATCCGCTCCAAGGGCTCCTACGGCCTCTTCGGCGTGCCCGAGAACCGGTCCGACGACACCCCGCGCGCCCGCCCGGAGCGCCATCTCCACATCCTGCTGTCCTCGCTCGGCATTCCCTATCGCGCGCTCGAGGCGCAGTCGCCCGAGGCGATCGGCGAGGCGATCGCCGAGATCGACCGGCTCGAACGGCGCCCGATCACCTATGCCGAGCGGACGCCGCGCACCGACCTTGCGCCGTGGCTCTACGGCCTCGCGGCGCTGGCCCTGGCGCTGCTCGGCGCCGCGGTCGCGTTCGAGCGCGCCCTGGTTCCGGCCGGCACGGTGCCGCTGCCACCGTTCGGGCGGGGAGGGGCGCGATGACGCGACGCCCGCGCACCCTGCACCTGCGCGATCGCCTCGCCGGCGGGGCGATCGGCGCCGGCCTCGTCGCGATCGCCGTGCTCGCCTTCGCCGTCGCGGCGTGGTTCGTCGCCGAGGTCGTCGCCGACAAGGCCGCCAACGACGCCATCCGCGGGCTCGCCGCCGGCCGCGACGTCGCGGTCGACCCGGCCACCGCCCGGCCGGAGCCGCTGCTCGCCCGGGCGCAGTTCCTGCTCTCGCGCGGGATGGTCGAGGAGGGCGAGGGGCTGCGCGGGCCGATCGAGGCGACCGGCCGGACCGACCTCGTCGCCGCCTATCTGCAGGATCTCGGCGCGGCCCGGCTCGTCCGCGCCTTCGACGCCGTCGACCGCCAGGACGTCGACGCCGCCGTCGCCGAGGTTCGCGTCGCCAAGGAGGTGCTGCGCGCCGCCCTCGCGCTCGCGCCCGACGACTTCGACCTCAAGGTCGACGTCGACCTCGCCATGCGCCTCGTCCGCGACTTTCCCGAACCGGGCGCGGAGGAGGGCGAGGAGGAGCCCGGCGAGCGGCCGAAGTCGCTGTGGACGGAACTGCCCGGCATCCCGGAGGGGCTGCCGTGAGACGCCCGCCGCTCCGCCTCGTCCTGTTCGCCGTCGCCGCCGTGCTCGCCGCGGTCGCCGCCGCCGGCCCGACCGAACGCCGGGTCGTCGACACCGTCGACGTCATGCTGGCGGTCGACGTCACCGGCAGCATGAACGCGCGCGACTACGACGACGCCGGCGTGCCCGAGAGCCGCCTCGCGCACCTGCGCCGCCTGCTGCCGGCCTTCGTCGCCGGGCTGACCTGCGGCTCGCGGGTCGGGCTGTCGATCTTCACCGAGCGGCGCAGTTTCGTGCTGTTCGAGCCGATCGAGGTCTGCGCCACCTATCCGGTGATCGCCGCCGCCATCGCCAATCTCGACTGGCGCATGGCCTGGGAAGGCGACAGCCGGGTCGCCGACGGGCTCCACCACGCCCTCGGCCTCGCCGCCGCCCGCGACTACGACCTCGTCTTCCTCTCCGACGGCCAGGAGGCGCCGCCGCTGCCCTGGTCCGGCGGGCCGCCCTTCGAGGGCGCCAAGGGTACGGTTCGCGGTCTCGTCGTCGGCGTCGGCGGCACGGTGCCGGTGCCGATCCCGAAGTTCGACGACCGCGGCCGCGAGGCCGGCTTCTACACCATGGAAGACATACCGCAGGAATCCCGCGTCGGGCCGCCGCCGCCGGGTGCCGAGAACCGGCCCGGCTGGCATCCGCGCAACAACCCCTTCGGTGAGATGCCCGCCGGCACCGAGCACTTGGCGGTCCTGCGCGAGGACCATCTCGTCCGGCTCGCCGACGAGACCGGCCTCGCCTACGCCCGTCTCGGCACGCCCGCCGAACTGGTCGAGGCCGTCTCCGCCGCGGCCCGGCCCCATCCCGTCGAGACCGTCGTCGACCGTGCCCCGCTCGCCGGGGCGGCGGCGCTCGTGCTCGCCGGCCTCGCCGTCGCCCGGCTGGCGTTCGCCGGCGTCGCCGCGGCGTTGCGGCCCACGGCCGCCGCCTTGCGCGGGCCGTGGCGCCCGCCCGCCACCCGTTCCCCCACCGTGCGGCCGTCGGCCGCCGTTTCCGCACCATCAGAGGTGTCGTCTTGAAGAAGTCGTTCGTCGTCGCTGCCATCCTCGCCGCCGTCGCGGCGGTTCCCTCCGCCCGGGCCCACGGGCCGACGCCCCAGAAGGTCGACGAGGCGATCGACATCGCCGCGCCGTGCGAGCTGGTGTGGTCGACGCTCCGCGACTTCGGCTCGATCGGCAAATGGCACCCCGGCCTGAAGGCCGTCGAGGCGCACGGCGCCTCCGAACGCGGCTCGACGCGCACGCTGACGCTGCCGAACGGCGAAGAGGTCGTCGAGAAGCTCGACGAGGTCAACGGCGACATGCAGTCGATGTCCTACCGGCTCTCCAAGGAGAACCTGAAGGCGCTGCCGGTGTCGTTCTACACCGCCAAGATGGTGGTGAGCCGGCCCGAGGCCGGTCCGTCCTGCCACGTCGAATGGGAGGGCCGCTTCTATCGCGGCGACACCACCAACGAGCCGCCGCCGGAGCTGAGCGACGAGGCCGCGGTCGCCGCCATGACCGAGTTCTTCCAGGTCGGCCTCGCCGGCCTGAAGAAGGCGATGGAGTGACCATGCGCGCGCCCGCCGCCGTCCTCCTCGCCCTGACGCTGACGTTTCCCGCCGTCGCCGCGCCGCGGCCGGCGGCCTTCGTCGTCGTCAGTCAGGCGGCCGGTGTCGTCACCGGCCGCGACGGGGAAGGCGCCGAGACCGCACGGCTGGCGCTGGACAAGGCGCCGGCCGCGGTGGTGGTGGACGCCGCGCGGCGGCGCGCCTACGTCAGCGAGCCCGAGGTCGGCGCCGTCGCGGTCGTCGACCTCGACGGTTTCGCGCGCGCCGGCACCCTCGCGGTCGGCGGCCAGCCGTTCGGGCTCGCGGTCCGGCCCGCGGGGCGCCTGCTCGTCACCGACTGGAGCGCCGACACGCTGACCGAGGTCGATCCGGCCGGCGGCGCGGCGCGCACCGTCGCGGTCGGCCAGGCGCCGTCGGCGGTGGTGGTCGGTCCCGACGACCGCTTCGCCTACACGGTCGACCGCGAGGCCGACCAGGTCTCGGTGGTCGATCTCTCCGACTTCTCGGTCGTCGCCACCGTCGACGTCGGCCGCGCGCCCTTCGCGGCGGCGCTGGCGCCGGGCGGCCGCCGGCTCTACGTCGCCAACGTCCAGTCCTCCGACCTCTCGGTGATCGACCTCGCCTTCCGCCGCGAGATCGCCCGCATCCCGATCGGCGGCATGCCCTACGGCGTCGCCATCAGCCCAGACGGCGGCCGGATCGCCGTCACCGACCAGGAGGGCGGCCGGCTCGTGCTGATCGACGCCCGCTCGCTGGCGCCGGCCGGGGCGGCCACCGTCGGCGACTACGCCGAGGGCGTGGTCGCGCTGCCGGCGGTCGGCGCCTTCGCCGTCGCCAACTGGTTCTCCGACACCGTCTCGCTGGTCGGCTTCGACGGCCGCTCGGTGAGCCACGTCCCCGTGCCCAAGGGCCCCCGCATGCTGGCCGCATTGCCCGCGGTCGAGGAGTAGTGCCGTGATGTCGCGTGTGTTTCCCCTGTCGCTCCGCCTCGCCGTGGTGCTCGCCCTCGCCGCGGCGCTCGCGCCGGTCGCCGTCGGCGCCGAGACGGTGGTCGAGGCGCGCCAGCGCCTGATGGTGTCGATGATCAAGGCCACCAAGGTGCCGCGCGCCATGGTCGCCGGCGAGACCGCCTTCGACGTCGGGGCCGTCGACGAGGCGGTCAAGCAGGTGCTGGAGGCGACGGCGCTGATGCCGAAGCTGTTCCCGGACGGCTCGGCCGGCGGCCCGTCGGCCGCGCTGCCGGCGATCTTCCAGAACCGCGCCGACTTCGAGGGCCGCCTGCTCGATCTCGAGAAGGCCTCGGTCCAGCTCGCCTTCGCCGCCCGCCAGGGCAAGGACGAGATGGCCTACGCCTTCCACGAATACGAGGCGGTCTGCGAGGGCTGCCACGCCAAGTACCGCCGACCCGACTGACGCCGATCTCCGGATCCCCCGCCGCGCATCGGATGCCGCACCATGGCCGACACGGAAGACGACACCACCGAAGCCCGCCGTCCCGCGCCGCCGCGCCGTCGCGCCGCTGTGCCGACCGCCGCCGAGGCGGGCTCGCCCGCCCGTCGCGCGCGTCGCGAATCCGCGCCCGCCGAAGCCGTGCCCGCGGTCGAGCCGGTCCGAGCGCGCAGGCGCAAGGCGGCGACCGAACCCGCTCCCGTCCCGGCCGATCCGACCGTGCCGCCCGCCGCCGAGGCCGATCCGTCGAGCTCCGCGGCCGTCCCCGCCGAAGCCGGCGCCGCGTCCGCGGCGACCACCCCCCGGCCGCGGCGCCGGACGGCCGCCGCCGCGATCACCGCGGACACGGCGACCGCCGTCCCGGATCGTCCCGCCGCCGCACCGCGTCCGCGCGCGAAGCGGGCCACCGCGCCGGCCGCTGCCGATGCGCCGGCCGAAGCCTCGGCGACCGCCGCCCGGGTCGACCGCGCCGCCGGCGACGCATCGCCCGGGCCGCTGGCCGCGGCCGCTGCGTCCTCCGGATCGCCCGCCACCGCTTCCGTCGGCGCCGCGTCCCGCTCCGATCGCGTCGCGGCCCTCGCCGCGAGCCTCGCCGACGCCACGGGCGCCCTGCGCCGGACCGCCCGGCCGGCCGGCGTCGCGGCCGCCCGTCTCCTTCGCCGATCCGCAGCCGCGACCGCCCGTCTCGCCGGCCGGGCCGCGGTCGCCGGCGCGGCCGGTGTCCGATCCGCCGCCGCGGCCGTCGCCGGCCGAACCGCCCCGCCGCGCACCGGCGACGGCCGCCCCGCCGCCGTCGGCTCCGGACTGTGGACCCGCCTCGGCTTCGGTGCCGGCGCCGGGCTGCTGGTCGCCTTCCTGGTGGTCATGGTCTGGCGCGAACAGACCGCGCCGCCGCCGAGCGCCCCGCCGGCGGTCGAACCGCCATCGGCCGGCGCGGGCGTCGCCCTGGCGATCGGCGAGCGCGGGCAGATCGGCGGGCGTCTCGACGTCTCGCTCGCCGCACTCGCCGCGGACGGTTCCACCGCCACCATCGTTCCGGCCGGCGGCGATCCCCTGACGCTGCGGCTCGGCACCTCCGTCGAGGTGCCGTTCGGCAGCCGGGTCTGCGCCGTCGTCCTCACCGGGGTCTCGGACGGTCGCGCCGTCGTCTCCGGCAACTGCGTCGGCACCGTGCCGCCGGCGCCGACCGAGATTTCCGCGCCGGTCGAGCGGCTCGTCCGCAGCGGCGACCGTGCCGTCTTCGCCGGCGGCCGGCTCGAAGTCGCGGTGTCGATGGTGTCGCCGGCCGGCGGCACCCTGCGCGCCGGTCTCGCCGGCGGCCCGGTGGAGACGCTGGAACAGGGCGTGCCGGCGGTGGTCCACGTCGGCGGCGATTCCTGCTCGGTCGCCTTCCTCGGCACCGTCGGCGATGCCGCCCGGCTGTCGGCCGCCTGTTCGGGCGAGACCGGGCGCCGGCTCGTCGCCGAAGCCGAGGTCGAGGCGACGTTCGCGCCGCACCGGCGCACCGCCGTGCCGACCGACCGCACAGCCACCTTCCTCGGCGGACTGCTCGACGTCTACGTCGGCCCGTCCGCCCCGCGCGGCGACGCCGTCCGGCTCTCGGTCGACGGCGGCGTGATGAAGGCGGTTCCCGTCGGCGGCGTCGAGGTCGTCGACGTCGCCGGCACGCTCTGCGCCGTCGCGGTCCTCGCCGTCCGCCCCGACGGTGCCGACATCGGCACCGCCTGCTCCGGCCGCCTCGCCGGCCCCGCGTCGCTGTCGGGCCGCGACGGCGCCGCCGCGGCCGTCAGGGCGCTGGTCGAGCCCGGCGCGCGCACCGTCCTGCTCGACGAGCGCGTCCGCGTCGTGCTCTCGATGATCTCACCGGACGGCGAGGCGGTGCGCTGGTCGATCAACGAGGCCGGCCTCGTCACCACGGCGATCGGCGGCACCGCCGAATTCCGCGTCGGCGACGGCCGCTGCGGCCTGACGGCGCTGCGCGCCGAGGCGGGCGGCGTCCGCGTCCGCGCGGTCTGCGACGCCGGCGCCATGGCCGCCACCGTGGCGCGCGCCGCCGGCGAGGAGATCGCCGAGATCCGTCCCGGCGCGGCGGCGCGCCTCCTCGGCGGCAAGGTCCGCGTCGCCCTGTCGATGATCGCCCCGGACGGCGAGGCCGTGCGCGTCGCCGTCAATGGCGGCGACCTCGCCACCGTCGAGCGGGCGGCGCCGTCGTCCTTCGCCTTCGGCAACGGCGCCTGCACGGTCGAATACGTCGGCACCGCCGCCTCCGGCGCCGCGCGGATCCGCGCCGCCTGCGACGGCGCCGCGCTCGCCTCGGACGTGCTGGTGCCCGGCGCAACCGAGCGCGTCGCGCTCGCGCCCGGCCGCGACGCCCGCCTGCTCGGCGGCCGGCTCGCGCTCCGGCTCTCGATGGTGACGCCGGACGGCGAGGCGATCCGCATCGCCGCCAACGGCGGCGACCTCGTCACCGCCGAGCGCGACCGGCCGCTGCGCTTCGCCAGCGGCGGCGGCGCCTGCGAGCTGGTGTTCCGCGGCCGCGACGGCGACAGGGCGACGGTCACCGCCGCCTGCGACGATGCCGCTCTCGCCGGTCCCGCCTTCGTGCCGGTGCGCACCGAGCGCGTCGACCTCGTCGTCGCCCGCCCGGTGACGGCGCAGGCGGGGCGGTTGCCGCTCGCCCTCAACATGGTCGCGCCCGACCGCCGCGCCCTGCGCATCGCCGTCGCCGAGGCCGGCCTCGGCACGCTGGAACGCGGCCGGCCGTTGACCGTGCCGGTCGGCCGCGGTGCCTGCCAGGTCGCGTTCGTCGGTGCGAGCGGCAGCGGCGCCACCGTCGAGACCGCCTGCGACGCCGGCGCCTTCGAGCGCGCGCCCGTGCCGGCCGACGCCGAGCGCCGCGTCGAGCTCGGCTACGGCCGGCCGGTGTCGCTGTTCGACGGCCGCACCGCGCTGGCGCTGTCGATGATCGCGCCGCGGCGCGACGCCGCCCGCATCGCGGTCGACGGCGTCCTACGCACGCTCGACGTCGGCGCCCCGTCGCCGCTCCGCGTCGAGGGCCGCGACTGCGCGCTGGTGCTGGAGCGGATCGGCGACGACGACCGCCTCGCACTCCGCGTCGGCTGCGGCACCGGCCTGCGCGGCGTCGTCGCCGCGGCGCCGATCCCGCCGGAGACGCGGCGCATCGCGCCCGGCGAGACCGCGGCCTTCTTCGCCGGCACGGTCGCGCTCCGCCTGGAGATGATCTCGCCGAGCCGCACGGGCCTGCGCGTCTCCATCGACGGCGCCAAGGTCGCGAGCCTCGACCGCGGCGAGCCGCGCGCCGTCGACGTCGGCGGCCGGCGCTGCCACCTCGACTACCGCGGCACCGACCGCAGCGGCCCGGCCGAGACCGCGATCGTGGAAGGACGCTGCGAATGACGCGGCGCGAGAGCGACGACGAACCACAGGCGGCCGTGCCGGCCGCGCCGCCCGGCGAGGGCGCTGGTCCCACGGCCGCGACGCCGCCGCGGCCCGTGCGCTCCGGTCCGCCGCGCCGTCGGCAGGCCGTGGCGAAGGCCGCCGCGCGGCCGCCCGCCCGCGACCAGGCGGGAGAGGAGGTCGTCGCACCCGCCGCGTCTGCCGCGTCCGCACCGGCGGCTCCCGCCGCCGCACCGGTCGACGAAGCCCAGCCCGCCGCGCTCGCGGTCGCCGACCTCTCCTTCGCCTACCGCGGGCGCCCGGTGCTCGACCGTGTCGCCTTCCGGGTCGAGCGCGGCGTCTTCACCGCGCTGCTGGGGCCGAACGGCGCCGGCAAGACCACGCTGTTCTCGCTGGTGACACGCCTGTTCGACGCCCCCGGCGGCACCGTCCGCATCCTCGGCCGCGACGCCGGCCGCGACGGCGCCGATGCGCTGGCACCGCTCGGCGTCGTGTTCCAGAGCGAGACCCTCGACGCCGACCTGACCGTGCGCCAGAACCTGCGCTATTTCGCGGCCCTGCACGGCCTCGGCACCCGCACCGCCGACGCCCGCATCCGCGAGGAGCTGGAGGCGATCGGCGTCCTCGACCGGATCGACGACCGCGTCCGCGACCTCAACGGCGGCCACCGCCGCCGCGTCGAGATCGCCCGCGCGCTGCTGCACCGGCCGGAACTGCTGCTGCTCGACGAGGCTACCGTCGGCCTAGACGTGCCGACACGCCGCGCCATCGTCGCGCGCGTCCACCGGCTCGCCCGCGAACGCCACATCGGCGTGCTCTGGACCACTCACCTGATCGACGAGGTCGAGCCCGACGACGCCCTCGTGGTGCTGGTCGCCGGCCGGGTCGTCGCCACCGGCGACGTCGCCGGCGTGGTCGCCGCCACCGCCGCCGCCGATCTCTCGGCCGCCTACGACCGCCTCACCGCGCCCGGCCCGGGCCGGGATCCCGCCGCAGGGAGCAACGCCCCGTGACAGTGCGCGCCTACGCCCTCGCCGCCAACGCCATCGTCCGCCGCGAGCTCCTGCGCTTCGTGCACCAGCGCGAGCGCTTCCTGTCCGCCCTGGTCCGGCCGCTGATCTGGCTGATCGCCTTCGGCACCGGCTTCCGCGAGATCGTCGGCCTGCCGCCGCAGCCGCCCTACGTCTCCTACGTCGGCTACGAGGTCTACATGGTGCCGGGGCTGGTCGCGATGATCCAGCTGTTCAACGGCATGCAGTCCTCGCTCTCGATGGTCCACGACCGCGAGATGGGCTCGATGCGGGTGCTGCTGACCGCGCCGCTGCCGCGGCCGTTCCTGCTGTTCGCCAAGCTGGTCGCCGGCACGGTGGTCTCGATCGCCCAGGTCTACGCCTTCCTCGCCGTCGCCGCCCTGCTCGGCATCCGCGCGCCGACCGCCGGCTACCTCGCCGTCCTGCCCGCCCTGGTGCTGACCGGCATGACCTTCGGCGCCTTCGGCATGCTGTTGTCGTCTACGATCCGCCAGCTCGAGAACTTCGCCGGCGTGATGAACTTCGTCATCTTCCCGGCCTTCTTCTTCTCGTCGGCGCTCTATCCGCTCTGGAAGATCCGCGCCACCTCCGAGGTGGTCTGGTGGATCTGCCTCGTCAACCCGTTCGGCCATGCGGTCGAACTGCTCCGCCACGCGCTCTGGGCCGACATGAACTGGACCATGACCAGCCTCGTGCTCGTCACCGGCACGGTGGTCTTCGCCGCCGCGGTGCGCGGCTACGACCCGACGCGCGGCTTCCAGGCCCGCGTCCGGGCGGCGGGGTGACGCCGATGGCCGCCGCCCGCCCCCTGCCGCGCGCCGCGACCGCGGTCCTCTCCGGCCTCGCCCTCGTGGCGGCCTGGACGCTGGCCTCGACCCTGACCGACGCCCGCGCGCTGCCGCCGCCGTGGGCGGTCGCGGCGGCGATGGCGCGCGAGGCCGCCTCGGGCGACCTCCTCCGCCATCTCGTCGCGACGCTCACCCGCGTCGTCGCCGCCTTCGTGCTGGCGATGGCGGTCGGCAGCGCCGTCGGCTTCGCCATGGGTCGTTCGCGGGCGGTCGACCGCGCCCTCGACGTCTGGCTGGTCGTGCTCCTGAACCTGCCGGCGTTGGTGGTGATCATCCTCGCCTACGTCTGGTTCGGTCTGACCGAGGCCGCCGCCATCGGCGCGGTCGCGGTCAACAAGCTGCCGAACGTCATCGTCACCGTACGCGAGGGCGCGCGCGCGCTCGATCCCGCCCTCGACGAGATGGCGCGGGCGTTCCGACTGCCGCTCCGCCGGCGGCTCGCCGACGTGGTGCTGCCGCAGCTGCGGCCCTATCTGGCGGCGGCGGCACGCTCGGGCCTTTCGCTCGTCTGGAAGATCGTGCTGGTGGTGGAACTGCTCGGCCGGTCCAACGGCGTCGGCTTCCAGCTCTCGATGTTCTTCCAGCTCTTCGACGTCGCCTCGATCCTCGCCTATGCGCTGGCCTTCGTGCTGGTGATGCTGACGATCGAGGTGACGGTGCTGCAACCGATCGAGCAGAGGGCGAACCGCTGGCGTGTCCACCTCCGTTGAACTCCACATCGCCGCCAAGACCTATCGCGGCGGCCGCGGCGGCGCCGTCGAGGCGGTGCGCGACCTCCGCCTCGCCGTGCCGGCCGGCGGCTTCACCGCGCTGATCGGCCCGTCCGGCTGCGGCAAGACCACCAGCCTCCGGATCCTCGCCGGCCTCGACCACGACTTCGAGGGCCGCGTCGCGGTCGCGCCGGGCACCCGCGCCGGCTTCGTGTTCCAGGAACCGCGGCTCCTGCCCTGGCGCACGGTCGACCACAACCTCCGCCTCGGTCTCGACCGTCCCGCCGCCTTCGACACCGCGCCGCTCGTCGCCGAGCTCGGCCTGGAGGGCCTGACCACGCGTTATCCGACCGAGCTCTCGCTCGGCCTCGCCCGCCGCGTCGCGCTCGGACGGGCGCTCGCCATCGAGCCCGACCTGCTGCTGCTCGACGAACCGCTGACCTCGCTCGACGAACTGACCGCGCTGCGGCTGCGCCAGCTCGTGCTCACGATCTGGCGCAGCCGCCGGCCGACGACATTGATGGTCACCCACAACGTCCGCGAGGCGATCCAGCTCGCCGAGCGCATCCTGCTGCTCGCCCCGCGCCCCGGCCGGGTCGTCGCCGAGATCGACCTGCCGGAGCCGCAGGAGACCCGCGACGAGGGCTTCGTCGAACGCGTCCGCGCCGCGCTGATGCGGGACCACCCCGACCTCGTCGCCTGACGCGCACCGGCTCACGCCGGGCTTGCGACGGCGCCCTCCGGTGCCGGGGCGTCGTCGGCCGTGACCGACCGCGGCGCGGCCACGGTCCGGCCGGCGAGGAGCACGACCGCGGAGGGGTCGGCGTCCGGATCGGCGAGCGGGTCGAAGCCGTCGGCGTAGCGGCTCCAGGCGAGCGCCGTCGCCGCCCCGCGCACCCGCGGGATCGCCGCCGTCGCCGTGGCCGTCGCCACCGCCGCGGCGACGGCGAAGGCGAGCAGGTCGCCGGCCCCGGCGAGGCGGATCGCGGCCCACGCGGTCGCGGCGCCGATCAGGAAGGCGGCCCCGCCGGCGGCGAGCGGCACCAGATTGGCGATGCGGCCGTGGTGGAGCGCCTCGCCGCAGGCCGTGCAGCACGGGCCGGCGTCGGTGCGCCCGAGGCGGACGCCGCCGTCGCCGCAGGCGGGGCAGCGTCCGTGCCAGCCGCGTGCGAGCGCGGCGACGACCGGCCGCGGCGGGTGGAAGCCGTTGTCGCGATAAACGACGCGCAGGCCGGCGCCGGGACCGGGTGCGTTCATGCGAGCAGCGCCGCCGGCCGGATCTCGCGGCACGCCGTGGGGCCGCCCGCGGCCGCCAGCGCGGCGACCAGCGCGTCGCAGAACGCGCTCCGCTCGGCCGGCGACAGCGCGTGCGCCAGCACGATCCTCTCGCCGCGCAGCACCAGCGCCAGCGCGCGGCTGCCGTAGTCCGGATCGACGACGTGCTCGACCCGAAGGCCGAACACCGGCAGGCTGCGCGCGGGCGCCTCCCGGCCGCGGCCGTCGCCGCTCGCCAGCACGACGCGGCCCCGCTCCACCACCACCCGTTCCCAGCCGACCCGGCGGGCACGGTGGCCGCCGACGGCGGCGATCAGGAAGATCGCGTCGCCGGCGACGAACACCGCCACCGGCCAGTGGCGCGAGGTCGCGAAGGCGAGCGCGACAACGGTCGCGACCACGACCACGGCGGCGGCGAACAGCAGGAAGGCCCGGCCGTCGAGGGAGCGGTGCGGGGTGATCAGGGCGTCGAGCAGGGGCTGAGCGAGGGGAGGCTCCGGCGCGCGGGCGCCGGCGGTCTCGCCGCAGGGGGCGTGAAGCATCGGGTCGGTCTCGGAAATCGGGCGGTGACGGGCGTGGCGCGCCCGCTCCGTTCCGGAGCCCGGCGGCCGTTCAGCAGGGGGGCGCGGCGACGCCCGGCGGCCCGCGCGGCTGCGCGCGGGGCATGGTGCGGCCGACGGCGGCGGTGGTCGGGGGCGGCGCGTCCCAGCGCGGTTGGCCCGGATCGGGCAGCGCGATGCCGTCCGCCGGCGGCGGCAGGCCGGGTGCGGCGGCGAGCAGGCAGGCCGCGCAGATCGAACCGGCCGCGGCGTGGTCGGATCCGGCCGGCGCGTCGGTGCCGCAGATCGACGGCCGCGAGCCGTCGGGCAGCACGAAGGCGGCCGAGGTCGGATCAGGTCCGACCCGCACCCCGGCGACGGCGTGCGGCGCGAAGCCGACCACGATCGCGGCGAGGAGCTGCAGCGCGGCGAACAGGATCGCGAAGGCGTGGCGGTGGCGGCCGATCGTCATGGAGGCGCGGGCGATCCCGTGCGGTTGGTCCGTGCCGGCCAGCATGCGGGCATCGCCGGGCCGCGGCCTTGATGTCGGTCAAGCCGGCACGGGATTTCGCGACGCGCGCCGCCGGGGCGTGTTCACCCGGCCGCGGTCCGGCGCAGCAGATAGGTGTCCATGATCCAGCCGTTGGCGGCGCGGGCGGCGGTGCGGCGGGCGAGGATCTCGTGGGCGACCTCGGCGAGTGGTCCGGCGACCAGGATCTCGGCGGGCATGCCGAGATAGGCACCCCACCAGATCCGCAGATCCGCGGGATCGAGCGCGCGGAAGGCCGAGGCGCCGTCGAGCATCACCGCGACGGTGTCGGCGTCGGCCGGCCAGCCGCGTTCGGCGAGCCGGCGGCCCGTGGTCACCAGCACCGGCGCGCCGATCTCGGCGAGCGGGATGCGGTGCGCCGCCGTCAGCGCCTGCAGCGCGGTGATGCCGGGGATCACCGTGACGGCGAGGTCGATCGTCGCCTTGAGCCGCCCGGCGATCCGCAGCGTGCTGTCGTAGAGCGCCGGGTCGCCCCAGACCATGGTCGCGACACGGCCGCCGTCCGGCAGCGCCGCCGCGATCGCCGCGCCCCAGGCGGCGGCGACGGCGTCGTGCCAGCGGTCGACGGCGCCGGCGTAGTCGGGATCGTCGGCGGCGCGGCGCGGTACGGCGACCGTCACGATCCTCGTCGCCGGGTTGGTCAGCACGGCCGCGCAGAGCCGCAGCCGTACCGCGGCGAGCTCGCCCTTCTCGGCGCCCTTGTCGGGCACCAGCACCACGTCGGCGCGGTTCAGCGCGGCGATGCCGTCGAGGGTGAGGTGGCCGGGCGCGCCGGCGCCGATGCCGACGAGCGCGAGGTCGATCATGGGAGACGTCCGATCGCGAGGGGAGGGGCGGCCCGGCAGGGCCGCCCCGGTCGTCGCCGAGCCGGTCAGGCCGGCCGGTGCAGGCGGCGGGCGAACAGGTCGCCGTCGGTGAGGCCGCGCAGCGCCTTGGCGGCGGCGAGCACCGCGAGGTCGATCAGTGGCTCGACGACCACCACCAGCATGTAGGACGCCCCGAAGGTCGCCACCGCGACGGCGGTGGTCGCCGAGACGCCCTCGCCGTAGAAGGCCCAGAACGCCACCCAGGCGACGACGCCGCCCTGGTAGGCGGTCGAGAGCGCCAGGACCTGCCGGTAGGCGAGGTCGACGTAGGCCGTGCCGGGCGCGACGATCCGCCTGGCGAGCAGTTCCACCGCGAACAGCGGCACCAGCAGCGTGGTGACGTTCATGCCGTACTGCGGCAGGTCGAAGGGCGCGAAGAACAGGCCCTGGATCGCGAGCCCCGCCGCCAGCCCGACCGCCGCGGCGCCGGCGCCGAACAGCAGCAGCAGTGTCGAGCCGAGGATCAGGTGCACCTCGGAGACCCCGACGGGATGGTGCGGCAGCACCTCGAAAAAGCAGAACACCAGGGCCGAGGCGATGGCGGCCCGGCCGAGGAAGGCCGGCGCGCCGGCCTCGCGCACCGTGTCGGCGGCGAGTTTCAGGGAGAAGCCGCCGGCGGTGGCCGCGGTGGCGTAGCTCAGAATCAGTTTTGCGCCGGTGACGACGCCCGGTTCGATGTGCATGTCGATGCCTCCTGCCGTCTCACCCGACGGCGCGAGGGTTGCGATGGGCCTTGCGGCCGGCTCGACGGCAGGTCTCCTGACTCGCGGGTCCAGGTCGCTCCCCGGCCTTCCCGGGCTGGCGCCCAGTGGCTGTCGGATGGGGAGGCGGCTCGCCGCTCACAGTTGCGGGGGCAGTCGCGGGTTCGGCGCCTGATGGCTACACCTCACCGCGTTCCCTTTTGATCCCTCCGGCCGTCGGGCCCTCGGGAACCGTCGCCGGGACCGTGGCCGCCCGGCGGGGCGGAGTCAAGGCGGGCGAAGGACGCGGGAGAAAGGGCCTGCCCGTCGCCCTGCGTCGCGCGAGCGGACGCGTGCCCCACCCCGGCCCTACGGGCCGACCCTCCCCACGAGGGGGAGGGTAGTCGACCCACTCAGCCCTCCGCCGCGATCAGGTGCAGGAAGCTGCCGGTGACGCGGCCGCGCCGGGAGCCGGTCTCGGGCATGTCGGCGCCGGTGGCGTCGACGAGACGGGCGAGGGGGGCGTCGGGTTCGGCGAGGATGGTGGCGTAGTGGAATTCGTGGCCGCGTAGCCGCGCGCCGGCGTCGTGGCCGGGGATGGGGGCGAGCAGGGTGGCGCGGCGGTAGCCGAGGGTCATCCGGCGGCGGGCGAAACTGGTCTCGAGGCCGAGGAGACCGGCCATCCGGTGCCGTTCGCCGGCGGCGTCGACGAGGCCGGCGCCGAGCGCCATGTAGCCGCCGCACTCGCCGTGGACCGGCCGGGTCTCCGCGAAGGCGACGAGCCCGGCGCGGAAGCGTTCGGCCGCGGCGAGCCGGCCGGCGTGGAGTTCGGGATAGCCTCCGGGCAGCCAGCAGAGCTCGGCGCCGGGGTCCGGGGCCTCGTCGGCGAGCGGGGAGAACGGCAGGATGGTCGCGCCGTCGGCGCGCCAACCGGCGAGGAGATGGGGATAGACGAAGGAGAAGGCGACGTCGGAGGCGAGCGCGATCCGCCCCGCCGGCGCCCGCGGCAGCCTGCCGCCGGTCGGGAAACCGGTGGTCGCGACGGCCCGTGGCAGCGCGCCTGCCAGCTTCGGTGAAGTCGGAAAATCTGTTTTAAAACAGCCGTTTACGTCTCGGTCGGCCGTCGTCGCGGCGACGACGGCGTCGAGGTCGACGTGGGCTGCGACGAGGTCGGCGGCGGCCGTGATCAGGCGCTCGAGGTCGGCGGTCTCGCCGGCCTGGACGAGGCCGAGGTGGCGCTCGGGAACGGCGATGCCGGCGCTCCGCGGGAGGGCGCCGAACACGGGTATCCCCGCCTCGGCGAAGCCGGCGCGGACCAGCGCTTCGTGGCGGGGGCTGGCGACCCGGTTCAGGATCGCGCCGGCGATCCGGACATCGGCACGGAAGCCGGCGAGGCCGCGGGCGGCGGCGGCGGCGGTCTGGGCCTGGCCGGCGGGGTCGACGACCAGCATCACCGGCCAGCCGGTGCGGGCGGATAGGTCGGCGGTGGCGCCGGTGCCCCAGGCGCCCGGAACGGCGACGCCGTCGAAAAGGCCCATCGAGCCCTCGGCGACGACGAGGTCGGCGTCGGCGGCGGTCGCGACCACGGCACCGGCGAGGGCGGCCGGCATCGCCCAGCTGTCGAGGTTGTAGGCCGGGCGGCCGGTGGCGGCGGCGAGGAAGGCGGGGTCGATGTAGTCGGGACCCGACTTGAAGCAGGCGACGGCGAGGCCGCGTCGGTGGAGCGCGCGCGAAAGACCGAGCGTCACCAGCGTCTTGCCGGAACCGGACGCGGCGGCGGCGACGACGAGGCCGGGCGGCGTCACGGCGCCTCCGGGAAACGTGGCGCCGGGCCGGTCGGGCGGAAGCGGCGGTCGTAGTCGCGGGCATAGAGCCGGCTCTCGGCGAAGTCGGTTGCACCGAGGGTGCGCCCGACCAGGATCAGCGCCGTCCGCTCCGGCACGTCGCCGACCGCCGCGACCAGCGCGCCGAGGGGCGAGCGGACGATCCGCTCGTCGGGCCAACTCGCCCGCCAGACCACCGCGGCGGGGCAATCCTCCCCGTAGTGCGGCAGGATGTCGGCGACGACGCGGGCGAGGACGTGGATCGAGAGGTGGATCGCCAGCACCGCGCCGGTGGCGGCGAAGGCGGCGAGCGACTCGCTCGGCGGCATCGCGCTGGCGCGGCCGGAGGTGCGGGTGAGGACGACCGACTGGGCGAGGCCGGGCAGGGTGAGTTCGGCGCCGAGGGCGGCGGCGGCGGCGGAAAAGGAGGGGACGCCGGGGGTGACGGTCCAGGGGATGCCGAGAGCGTCGAGACGGCGGGTCTGTTCGCCGAGGGCCGACCAGATGGAGAGATCCCCTGAGTGAAGACGTGAAACGTCGAGATTGTCGCGGTGAGCCTCGGCCAGAACCGCGACGATCTCGTCGAGCGAGAGCGGCGCCGAATCGATCATCCGGACGCCCGGCGGACAATAAGCGAGGATCGCCGGCGGGATCAGCGAGCCGGCGTAGAGGCAGACCGGCGAGGCCGCGATCAGGTCGCGGCCTCGCAGGGTCAGGAGGTCGGGGGCGCCGGGACCGGCGCCGATGAAATGAACCGTCATGTCAGGGACTTACCTATGGCGAGGGCGGCGACGGCGAGGCCGTCGGGGGCGGCGGCGCGGGCGCCGGCGAGGCGCGAACCGGGGCCGGCGGCGGCGAGCGCGGCGGCCTCGGCGACGCTGCGGCGGCCATAGCGGGCGGGGACGGCGGGGCGCTCGGCGGCGCCGGTCGAGGCTGATATCACCGCCGCGGACACCGCGACGACCGGCCGGCCGAGGGCGGCGGCGAAGGCGAGGAGGGCGGGATGGCCGGCCTTGTCCGCGGCGGTGGCGAGACGGTCGACGGCGGCGAGATCGGGACCGGCGGCGGCCTTCGCGGCGGCGGCGAGCGAGGCCGCGGTGGCGGCGGGGCGGAAGCCGAGGCCCAGCACGATCATAGGGTTACGCTCCACTGCACGATCGGGCGGGCCGGCACGAAGCCGCGCATCCGCCCGAGCGGGGCGGCCTCGGCGAGGTCGATCCGGGTCAGACGGCCGCCGTGGCGGGCGTGGCCGTCGACGACGAGCCGTTCGGTTTCCAGCGTCACCGCGTTGACAACCAATCGACAACCTGATGTCGACCGGGCGACCACCCGCGCGATCAGCGCGTCGTCGGCGCCGCCGCCGACGAAGACGGCGTCGGGTGGCGGCAGACGATCGAGCACGTCCCCGGTGCTTCCCTCGACCACGCGCACGGATCTCCCCACCCCGAGGACGTCGGCGTTGCGGCGGGCGACGGCGGCGCGGTCGGGTCGGCGCTCGACGGCGCTGGCGGTGCCGCCGGCGAGGCACCACTCGATCGCGACCGACCCGGAGCCGGTTCCGAGGTCCCAGAGGTGTTCGCCGGGTCGGGGGGCGAGGGCGGCGAGGGTGAGGGCGCGGACGGCGGCGCGGGTGATCTGGCCGTCGTGCTCGAAGAGGTCGTCGGGCCGGCCGGGCACCGCCGACAGTCCCGGCCCACCGGCGACCTCGACCGCCACCGCGACCGGGGCGGCGACGTCCGGCAGCGGAGGGGCGTCGGCGGTGGTGGAGCGGACGCGTTCGTGCGGGCCGCCGAGGCGTTCGAGCACGACGAGGCGGGAGGCCCCGAAGCCGCGGGCGGCGAGGAAGGCGGCGAGGCCTCCGACCGCGGCGGCGTCGGCGACGAGGCAGAGGAGGCGGGCGCCGCGGTGGAGGACGGGCAGGGCGGTCTCGAACGGGGTGGCGTGGAGGCCGAGGCAGCGGGTGGTCTCGAGCCGCCAGCCGAGCCGGGCGGCGGCGAGCGCGAAGGTGGACGGGGCCGGCAGGGCGGTCCACTCGGCGCGGTCGAGGCGCTCGGCGAGGACGGCGCCGGCGCCGAACCAGAACGGATCGCCGGAGGCGAGCACCGCGGTGAGCCGGCCGCGGACGGCGAGCACCGGGGCGACGTCGAAAGGCACCGGCCAGGGCCGGGCGCGGTCGGCGGCGATGCCGAGGAGGGCGAGGTGGCGCCGGCCGCCGAACACGATCTCGGCGGCCGCGACGGCGGCGCGGCTTGCGGGCGGCAGCCCGTCCGGGCCATCTTCGCCGACACCGACAACGACGAGCCAGGGTTCAGAGGCCATGCGCGTGCTCCTTCTCGGCGGCACGGCGGAGGCCGGACGGATCGCGGCGGCGCTCGCCGCGGCGGGGATCCCCGCGGTCTACTCCTACGCCGGCCGCACCGCGGCGCCGAAGCCGCAGCCGCTGCCGACCCGGGTCGGCGGCTTCGGCGGTGCCGACGGCCTCGCGGATTTCCTGGCGGCCGGCGGGTTCAGCCATCTCGTCGACGCCACCCATCCCTTCGCCGCCGAGATCAGCCGTAACGCCGTCGCCGCGGCCGGGCGCGCCGGCGTCGACCTCCTCGCCTACGAGCGACCGGCCTGGACCGCCGGTCCCGGCGACGACTGGACGGCCGTGCCCAACCTCGCCGCCGCCGCGGCGGTGCTGGCCACGGGCGGGACGGTATTCCTGGCGATCGGCCGGCAGGGGCTCGACGCCTTCGCCGGCCTTGCCGGCCGGCGCTGGCTGCTCCGCCTCGTCGATCCCGTCGAGCGGCCGCCACTTGAGAATGCCGCCGTTGTGGTCGACCGCGGGCCGTTCACGGTCGAGGGCGACCGCGCGCTGATGCGCGCGCACGGCGTCACCCTGGTGGTCGCCAAGAACGCCGGCGGCGCCGCGGCCGAGGCCAAGCTGGTCGCCGCCCGCGACCTCGGCATCCCCGTGGTGATGGTGGAACGGCCGGTGCTGCCGGCGCGGACCGTGGTGGCGACGGTCGGCGACCTGATGGCGCGGCTCGGTCATCCGCGCGCCCCCGGGGACGCGGAGCGCGGCGTGTAGACGTGGCGCCCGACCCGGCGGGTCGTCGACGAGCCGACCAGCACGACGGTGCGCATGTCGGCCATCTCTGCCGTGGCCTCGCCGAGGGTGACGGTGGCGATCGCCTCGTCGGGGGTCGAGACCGCGCGGGCGAAGACGACGAGGCGGTCGGTGCCGCAGGTCTCGCGCAGGATGTCGAGCACGCGGGCGAACTGGCCGGGACGCGCCTTGGAGCGCGGATTGTAGAGCGCCATGGCGAAGTCGGCGGCGGCGGCGGCGCGCAGGCGCGCCTCGACCACGGCGAAGGGCTTGAGGTTGTCGGAGAGGTTGACGGCGCAGAAGTCGTGGCCGAGCGGCGCTCCGGCGCGGGCGGCGGCGGCGAGCATGGCGGTGACGCCGGGGAGCACCGCGACGTCGACGGCGCCCGGGTCGGGAAGCTCCGCCATCGCCTCGAACACCGCGGCGGCCATGGCGAAGACGCCGGGATCGCCGGAGGACACCACCACCACCGAGCGGCCGGCGCGGGCGAGGTCGAGGGCGTGGCGGGCGCGGGCGATCTCCTCGCGGTTGTCCGAGGCGTGGACCACTAGGCCGGGCCGCGGCGCGACGCGGACGACATAGGGGCCGTAGCCGACGAGGTCGGTGGCGGCGGCGAGCGCGGCGTCGACCTCGGGCGTGACGAGGCCGGGGGCGCCGGGGCCGAGCCCGGCGACGACGAGGCGGCCGCTCATTCCGGCAGCTCCGGGCGGCGGCCGTCGCCGTGGACGACGACGGTCGCGAAATAGGGGCAGTCCTCGATCTCCGCCTCGGCGAGCCGGGCGACCCGCTCGCCCGGCATCGTGCCGCGCACGACCAGCCAGGCGCGATCGAGCCGGCCGGCGGCGGCGAGGGCGCGGCGGATCTTCGCAAGGTTGCGGCCGACCTTCATGACGACGAGCGCGTCGGCGGCGGCCATGTGGCGGGAAAGGTCGGTCTCGGCCATGGTGCCGGCGAGCACGGTGAGGACGTCGTCGCCCCAGGTGACCGGGACGCCGGTCGCGGTCCAGCAGCCGGCCATGCCCGGGATGCCCGGGATCACCTCGATCTCGGCGCGGCCCTGCAGGCGCAGGTGCAGGTGCATGAAGGAGCCGTAGAAGAACGGGTCGCCCTCGCAGAGCACGACGACGTCCCGGGTCTCGGCGAGCGCGGCGAGGCGGTCGGCCCAATGATCGTAGAAGGAGGCGAGCAGGCGGCGGTAGTCCGGTCCGTCGAAGGGCAGTTCGGTGGTGACCGGGTATTCCATCGCATATTCGGTGGTGCCGGGGGCGACGAGGCCGTCGACGATGCGGCGGGCCTGTCCGGGCCGGCCGGCCTTGCGGAAATAGGCGAGATGGCGGGCACGGCGGACGGCGCGGTCCGCCTTGACGCTGAGGAGGTCGGGGTCGCCAGGCCCGAGTCCGGCGCAGACGATGCGGCCCATCAAATCTCCCTCCGGCAGGCGATGGCGTTGACGGCGGCGACCGCGACCGCCGAGCCGCCGAGCCGGCCGCGGACGGCGAGGGCGGGGGCCGGCGGGGCGGCGAGCAGCTCGTCCTTGGATTCGGCGGCGCCGACGAAACCGACCGGGCAGCCGACGATCGCGGCGGGCTTGGGCGCGCCGGGTTCGGCGAGGATGTCGAGCAGGCGGTAGAGGGCGGTCGGGGCGTTGCCGATCGCCACCACGGCGCCGGCGAGATGCGGACGCCAGAGCTCGACGGCGGCGGCCGAGCGGGTGTCGCCGAGGCTCGCGGCGAGGGCGGGCACGGCCGGATCGTGGAGCGTGCAGATCACCGGGTTGTCGGCGGGCAGGCGGGCGCGGGTGATCCCCTCGGCGACCATGCGGGCGTCGCAGAGGATCGGCGCGCCGGCCTCGAGCGCGGCGCGGGCCGCCGTCACCATCCCGGGGGTGAAGGCCACCGCCGCCTCGAGGCCGACGAGGCCGGCGGCGTGGATCATGCGGACGACGACGGGCTCCTCGTCGGCGTCGAAGCGCGCGAGATCCGCCTCGGCGCGGATGATGGCGAAGGAGCGGCGGTAGATCGCCGCGCCGTCGGTTTCGTAGCGGCGGGTCAGGACACGAGCTCCCGGAAAAAGGTGGGATCGGCGAGGCGGGCGGCGGGGAGGCCACGGGCGACCGGGGGATCGCCGGGCCGGCCGTCGCGGACGACGTCCCAGCCGGCGGCGGTCGCGACCAGGACGACGTCGGCGGGGCCGGCGAGGGCACAGCCCTTGGTGCAGCCGGAGACGTGCAGCCGCGTGCGCGGCGGGACGAGCCCGGCGAGGCGGCGGGCGAGGTCGCGGGTGGTACCCTTCGCCTGCTGGCAGTCCGGCGCGCCGCTGCAGGCGGCGACGGCGAGCAGCGGGTCGTCGGCGAGGAGGAGGTCGGGGCGGTCTGGCGGCGCGGCGGCGGTCTCGACCAGCAGCATCCGCCAGGGGGTGACGCGGACGTCGCCGAGGGCGGCGAGGACGGCGAGGTCGGCGGCCGAGGCGGCGCCGAAGGCGAAGCCGACGAGACGGCCGCCGTCGGCGGGACTCGGAACCGGCGGCGGCGCGGCGGCGGCGGGCAAGGCGTCGCCGGCGAGGGCGGCCGGCGGGCGGACGCCGCGGCCGACGAGATCGGCCATGCGGCCGCGGCCCGCGACCATGCCGCCGGCGACCGAGAACCAGCGGGCGAGGCCGAAGACGAACGCGATCGCCGCGTCCGGGCCGACGGCGACGCCGCGGTCGAGGCCGTCGGCGCGCACCAGCAGGCCGCCGTCGGCGGCGCGCTCGATCCGGATGTCGGCGGGGACGTCGGCGAGGCGGCGGACCGGTCCGGTGTCGACGGCGAAGCCGAACTTCGCCGGCAGCGGCGGCAGGTCGCCGAGGCGGGCGTCGAGGGCGGCGGCGAGGGCCGCGGTCTCGCCGGCCATGTCCGGAAAGGGCGTCACCACCACGTTGCGGCGGCGCTCGGCGGCCTCGTCGGCGTCGAGCAGGCCGTGGGCGGAAAGCGCGGCGAGGAGGGCGGGATGGTCGTCGTCGGCGACGCCGCGGATCTGCAGGTTGGCACGGCCGGTGAGGTCGATCCGGCCGCTGCCGAAGCGGGCGGCGGCGTCGGCGAGGCCGGCGAGCTGCGCGCCCGAGAGGCGGCCGAGCCGCGGGCGGACGCGGACGACGAGGCCGTCGCCGGAGCGCATCGGCCGGTGGGCGCCGGGGCACCAGCCGCGGACGAGCGGGTCGGTCACGGCGCGAATCCGGGTTCGAGGATGGCCGCGACCCGGTTGCGGCGGGTGGTCCAGAGGCCGGCGGCGCGGAGGCGGCGGAACAGCGCGGCGAGGGCGGCGTGGCCGGCCGCGTTCTCGCGGGCGAGGAAGGCGGCGACGGCGTCGTCGCCGAGGGTGGCGTCGAAGACGCGGTCGAAGAGGTGGGCGGGGACGGCGTCGGCGAGATGGGCGAAGGCGGCGAGGTGCTCGACGGTGGCGACGATCTCGGCGGCGCCGCGGAAGCCGTGGCGCATCATGCCGGCGATCCAGCCGGGAGCGGTGGCGCGGGCGCGGACGATGCGGGCGATCTCCTCGGGCAGGGCGCGCACGCGCGGATCGTCGGCCCGCGTGACGTCGAGGTGCCAGAGCCGCGCCGGCGAGAGGCCGAGGACGGCGCGGGCGGCGGCGAAGCCGCCGGTGTGGGCGGCGTGGTCGGCGGCGAGCAGGATGTCCGTCTCGGTGAGGTCGTGGGCGTGGACGAAGGCGTCGGCGCCGGCGAGGCGGGCGGCGAGGCCGGCGGGGTCGGGCCGGCTGTCGCCGTCGAGGCCGATCGCGTGGGACGAGGCGGCGAGCCAGGCGCGGCCGGCGCGGTCGCGGGCCTCGGGCGACAGGTCGGCGCCGGGGTCGAGGCCGACGCCGTAGCGGCCGGGGGCGGGAGCGAAGACGCGGGGGGCACGGCGGCGATAGGGGTTGTCGCCGTCGGCCTCGTCGCGGCCGGCGAGGAGGTCCGCGCCGAGCTCGAACAGCTGGGCGAGGCCGGGGAAGATGTCGCGGAAGAGGCCGGAGACGCGCAGCGTCACGTCGATCCGCGGCCGGCCGATGAGGGCCGGCGCGACCGTCTCGACGCCGGTGACGCGGCCGGTGCCGTGGTCCCAGACCGGCCGCAGGCCGGCGAGGTGGAGGGCCATGGCGAAGTCCTCGCCAGCGGTGCGCATGGTCGAGGAGCCCCAGAGGTCGACGACGACCGAGCGCGGCAGCTCGCCCTCGTCCTGGAGGTGGCGGCGGACCAGTTCCTCGGCGAGGCGGATTCCCTGCGCATGGGCGGCCGGCGTCGGTACCGCGCGCGGGTCGACGGCGTAGAGGTTGCGGCCGGTCGGCAGCACGTCGGTCCGGCCGCGATGGGGCGATCCGGACGGGCCGGCCGCGACCGGGCGGCCGGTGAGGGCGGCGAGGAGGCCGTCGCGCTCCTCGCGGCCGCACGCGCCGCGGCCGTAGACGTGCAGGCCGTCGCCGTAGCGGCTCTCCTTGAGGTCGCAGACGAAGCGGTCGATCGCCGGCAGCGCCTCGGCCGGCGCGGCGTCGGGGGCGAGGGCTAGGTCGGCGGCGACGCCGGTCGCCTCGGCCTCGGCGCGGATGGCGGCGATCAGGCGATCGCGGCGGGCGGGGTCGAGGCCGTCGGCGGTCGACCACTCGTCGAGCAGACGTTCGAGCGCCGCGAGGTCGGCCGGCAGCGCGGCGTCGGCGAGCGGCGGCGGCAGGTGGCCGAGGGTGACGGCGCCGATCCGCCGGCGCGCCTGGGCGGCCTCGCCGGGATCGTTGACGACGAAGGGATAGACCACCGGCAGCGCCCCGACGAGCAACTCTGGCCAGCAGTCCGGCCCGAGCGCGACCGCCTTGCCGGGCAGCCATTCCAGCGTGCCGTGGGCGCCCATGTGGACGAGGGCGTCGGTGCCGCGGGCGGCGAGCCAGAGGTGGAAGGCGACGTAGCCGTGGCGGGGCGGGCGGGCGAGGTCGTGGTAGTCGGCGGCGCGCGAGGCGGGGGCGCCGCGCTCGGGCTGGAGCGCGACGAGCACGTCGCCGCGCGTCGTGGCGGCGAAGCGGAAGGCGCCGTCGGCGACGGCGGGATCGGCCGCGGGATCGCCCCAGGCGGCGGCGAGGGCGGCGCGGGCGGCCTCCGGCAGGCCGGCGAGGGTGGCCTCGTAGGCGGCGACGGGCCATGTCCCCGTGCGCGCCGAGAGGTCGGCGACGAGGTCGCCGGCCGGGGCGGTGCGATGGCCGGCGGCGGCGAGGTCCTCGAGGACAGCGGCGGCGGAGGCGAGGGCGTCGAGGCCGACGGCGTGGGCGACGAGGTGCTGCCGGCCGGGGTAGGTCGAGAGCACCAGCGCGATCCGGCGCGCCGCGGCCGGCGTGGCGGCGAGGCGGCGGCGGGCGGCGATCCGGTCGGCGATCGCGGCGATCCGACCGGGATCGGGGCGGTGGACGAAGCGGGAATACTGGGTGTCGGGGTCGCGCGCGGTCGGCGCCTTGAAGCTGGCGACACCGGCGAAGATCCGGCCGTCGACCTCGGGCAGCACCACGTGCATGGCGAGGTCGGCCGGCGACAGGCCGCGCGTCGACGCCGCCCAGTCGCGCCGGCGGGCCGTCGACAGCGCGACCTGGAACACCGGTGCCCCGAGGCCGTCGAAGGGCGTGGCGCCGTCGTCGCCGCGGGCGGAGAAGGCGGTGGCCGAGACGATCGCCGCGACCGGCCTGCCGGCGAGCCGGGTGCGGACGAAGCCGGCGGCGGCGGGGTCCTTGAGCGAGGTCACGAACAGGCCGTGGGCGGCGAAGCCGCGCGCTTCGAGGGCGGCGAGGAGGGCGTCGACCGGGGCGGTGTCGGCGGCGAGGAGATAGGAGCGGTAGAACACCACCACCGCCTCCGGCCGGCCGTCCGGGGCCGGAGGTTCGGCGAGCGCGCCGGCGCCGGGCCGGTAGAAGCCGGCGGCGGGCAGCGGTTCGGGATCGGCCGCGTCGGCAGGCGGTGCGGCGGCGAGCCCGGCGGCGGCGGCGAGTTCGGCGAGGGCGCGCGCGGCGGCGTCGGGCCCACCGTGGTCGAGGAGGGCGGCGAGACGGCGCAGCACGGGCACCGGCAGGGTCGAGGCGGCGTCGAGGGCCGCGTCCGGCCGGCCGTCGCCGGGCAGCACGGCGACGACGGGTCCGCCGGCGCGGGCGAGGGCGGCGAGGGCGTCGAGTCCGTGTCGCCAAGCCCCGGCGCCGCCGACGAGGCGGACCAGCACGGCCCTGGCGCCGGCGAGGGTGCGCTCGGCGTAGAGGTCGACCGCGAGCGGGTGGCGCAGCGCCTCCAGGCTGGCGAGCCGGAGCGTCGGCAGGCTCCCGCGCATGGCCCGCCAGCCCGCGGCGAGGGCGCCGAGGTCGCTGTCGGAGAAGGACAGCGCGACGAGGTCCGCCGGGTCCTGGGCGGGGTCGTGCGGCACCGCGGTCTCGCCGAGACCACGGCTTTCGCGGACGACGACGTGCATCAGGCGCCGAGCACGGCGCGGACGGCGGCGGGGTCGAGGTCGCCGGTCTCGGCGATCACCACCAGCCGCGAGATGCGCGGGTCCGCGCCCCACGGCCGGTCGTAGTGGTGGCGGACGCGCGCGCCGACCGCCTGGACCAGCAGCCGCATCGGCTTGCCGGCGACGGCGACGTGGCCCTTGACGCGGAGCACGCCCTGTTCGCGGGCGAGCCGGCGGATCCTCTCGGCGAGGGCGGCGGGATCGTCGATCTCGGCGAGATCGACCACGGTGGTGGCGAAGTCGTCGTGCTCGTGGTCGTCGGCGCCGTCGTGGTGCGACGGGCGGGCGGCGAGGTCGTCCTCGGCGGCGGCGGAGAGGCCGAGCAGCAGGCGCGGGTCGGCGCGGCCCTCCTCGACCACCAGCACCGGCAGCGGCCGCGGCGCGAGGGCGGCGACCGCGGCGCGGGCGGCGGCGAGGCCGGCCGCGCCGGCGAGGTCGGGCTTGGTCAGGAGCACCACGTCGGCGGCGGCGATCTGGTCCTCGAACACCTCGGCGAGCGGGGCGTCGTGGTCGGGACCGGCGGCGCCGGCGCCGGCGTCGGGGGCGAAGCGGCCGGCGGCGACCGCCTCGGCGTCGGCGACCGCGACCACCGCGTCGACGGTGACGCGCGAGCGCACGGCCGGCCAGTCGAACGCCTTCAGGAGCGGCTTCGGCAGTGCGAGGCCGGAGGTCTCGATCAGGATGTGGTCGGGCCTGACCGGGCGGGCGAGCAGCGCCTCCATGGTCGGCAGGAACTCGTCGGCGACGGTGCAACAGAGGCAGCCGTTGGCGAGCTCGACGATGTTCTCGGCCGGGCAGAGGTCGTCGGCGCAGTCCCTCAGGATGGCGCCGTCGACGCCGACGGCGCCGAACTCGTTGACGAGCACGGCGAGCCGGCGGCCGCCGGGATTGGCGAGGAGGTGGCGGATCAGCGTGGTCTTGCCGGCGCCGAGGAAGCCGGTGACGACGGTGACGGGGATCTTGGAAAGATCGGTCACGGCGCGGGGATCTCCGGCGGCGGGATGCGGGCGATGGACTGCTTGCGGAAGATCTCGGGCCGCTCGCGCCAGGGCACGAGGCCGTCGGCGGTGGCGGCGTGGCGCGCGGCGCCGTCGAGGATGGCGGCGGCGTCGGCCTCGCCGAGCCGGCCGTAGACGTAGGTCCAGCGTCCCGGTCCGGCGAGCGCGACGGCGCAGCCGGTGGAACAGGCGGACAGGCATTCGACCGGGACGACGCGGACGCCCGGCGGCGCGGGCAGCGCGGCGAGCGCCGCCGCCAGCCGTTTGCCGGGGCGCGCGCGATCCTCGCCGGGCGGCTCGCCGGCCCGGCACGTGACGCAGACGTAGAGCGTGGTTCCCACGGCTCGCCTCTTCGCTGTGGCGGATGGCGAGCCGATGCGGACGAAGGGCGGACACGGGACGGGACCGGGCGCGCGCCGACAGCCGACCGGTCGCGGCACACCCCGTCCGCCCGTTCTCGATTCGGCTGGCAGGTCTCCCGGCTCCCGGATTCGGAAGGGCGGGCCCTTCCACGCTCTCCCGCCTTCCCGAGCCTTTCGGCCAGTGGCGTTGGGAGACCTCTCCGGTCACGGTCGCGGGGGCGGCTGCGTGCGCGGCCCCCCGATCCGGGCGGCCCGTCGCATTCCCTCTTGGCCCACCCCGGAGGGCGGGAACCAGCGTGCCTCCAGAGACACGTGGCGCGGGGGGAAAGTCAAGTCCGGCAAATGGGGCACAGTCGAACGCCGCCGATCGCCGCACTCGAAGCCCGTCGTCACGGCGGCGAGAACGGCGGCGATACGGGTGGCGCGAACTCCGCGTCGGTGAAGAGATTCGGGAACAGTCGCTCGCGCCAGTCGAGGGGGAAACCGATGCGGACCGGCGCCTTCGGGCTGCGCGACCTCAAGAAGCCCTCTCGTGCGAGTTCGGCGACGGTGTTGCGGGCGGTGCGCTCGGACGTGCGGAGCACCAGTGCCGCGTCGCCGCGCGCCATTTCGCCCATTCTCAGAACGGCGGACACGAGATCCGGAGCGCGCCGGTCACCGACGACATCGGCGACGAGGGTGCGGTAACGGGCTTCCAACCCGCCGAGGTCGAACAGGGCGGTGGAGAAGCGGATCTGATCGAGCGCGACGGTCAGGAACCAGGTGCAGAAGTCCTCGAGCGCCGCGGCGGAGAGGTTGCCGCGACCGTCGAGATCGCCGCGTCGGGGGCTGTCGGCGTGGTCCATCATCCGACGGTACTCCCCGCGGTCCCGCAAGCCGCGGGCGAGCCCGCGCGAGATCGACCACAGGCCGGCACCGCCGATTCCGGCCTGAAGCGCCATGGCGTGCGACATCAGCCGGGCGACGCGACCGTTGCCGTCCACGAAGGGATGGATGTAGCAGAGCCGGTGGTGCGCCGAGGCGATGGCGATGATCCGCGTGCTCGCCCACTGCGCGGCCGCACCGAACCGGCGCTCGAAATGCTGCATGAATGCCGGGACACGGTGCGACGACGGCGGCAGGTGTCGGCCGACCGCGACGTCGTCGGCGTCCGTCGCCCGGAAGGCACCCGGTGAGATCGCGACCCGGCGACCGTCCGGATGGTCCAGAGCGTGAAACTCCGCCGGCATCTCTTCGTAGAATCGTCGGTGTATCCAGGACACGAAGGCGGCCGACGTCGGCGGCGGCAACGCGCCGCAGGTGTGAAGCGCATCGATCTCGCGCTGGACCAGGACATGAGCCCGCGCCTCCAGCGCCAACGGACGGCGCTCCGGTTCGATCGGCAGGTCCTCGAGTGCGCGCAGGATGTCGCGCGGGCGGGTGTGATGGCCCTCGATGAGGTTGGAGTAATAGCAGTTCATCACCCGGACGAGATCCGCCAACTCGCTTGCCGCGTCCGGGTGCAGGCCGCGGCCGAGGCCGTCGGCCGCGCGCTGGATCTCGACGGCGAGATCGGCCAACGGCCTCGGAATCCCGTCCTCGAAGAAGCAGGGTTCCATCCGGGCGGGGGACTCGATCATTCCTGCCGATCCAATCGGTATCGCATTCTCTTTCAATACAATGAACTGAAGGAAATCTGGAAGGCTCGTTGCCGATTGCGCTTGCCGATCTGGATTGCCGACCCTCGGACAGTGCATCCTGCGGCACATCTCGGCCCGGGGGAACAGAGGGCGGCGACGTGCCCGACCGGCGGCCCATGGTAAGCGGGGAGCGAATCGGCCTAGGGCGGCTGGAGCGGTGGCGGAGTGGGCGTTCGGACGGAAGGGTCGTGGCGATGGTGTCGGAGGGCGAGGCGGAGGCGGGCGCGGCGGAGGTTCCGGCCGGCGCGGGCGACGAGACGGCGCCGGCGGACGACGGCGGGGCGGCGCGGCACAGGGCCAAGATGGCCAAGAAGAAGGCCGCGCGCGACCGGATGATGGCGGGCAAGACCGTCGAGAAGGGGCTGGTGATCGTGCTGACCGGCCCCGGCAAGGGCAAGTCGTCGTCGGCCTTCGGGATGATCCTGCGCGCGATCGCCCACGGCATGCCCTCCGCCGTCGTGCAGTTCATCAAGGGCGCCTGGGACACCGGCGAGCGCCGCCTCTTGACCGAGCGCTTCGGCGATCTCTGCCGCTTCCACGCCATGGGCGAGGGCTTCACCTGGGAGACCGGCGACCGCGACCGCGACGTCGCCGCCGCCCGCGCCGGCTGGGAGACCGCCAAGACGCTGATCCGCGACCCGGCGATCCGCATGGTGCTCCTGGACGAGATCAACGTGGCGCTGCGCTACGACTATCTCGACGTGGACGAGGTCGTGGCCTTCCTGAAGTCGGAGAAGCCGGCGACGACGCACGTGGTGCTGACCGGGCGGAACGCCAAGGACGCGCTGGTGGAGGCGGCGGACCTGGTGACGGAGATGGTGGCGGTGAAGCACCCGTTCCGGCAGGGGGTGAAGGCACAGCCGGGGGTAGAGTTCTGAGGGGGTGGTGAAGGGGATTGGCGGGGCTGGTCTTCGGGGCGCGGAAGCCCACGGCCTTCATCCTTCCCCTCCAGGGGAAGGTGGCCCGGCAGGGCCGGAAGGGGTCGGGGTTCCGAGGGGTCTGCGGCAGACGTCGGCGGGCGGAACGGCCGGCTTGGCCGGCCGTCGCGACCGCTTCCGCCTCGCTCCGCTCGGCACCTTCCCCTGAGGGGAAGGATGAATTGCGTTTGTGGCGTAGGAGTTTGGATGGGTTGTGGCGGTGCCGGTGTCTCAGCGAGCAACCCGCCGTCCCCAAGTGCGTGAACGGAGGAACCGGCCTTGGCCGCGATCATGATCCAGGGGACCGGCTCGAACGCCGGCAAGTCGATGCTGGTGGCGGGGCTGTGCCGGGCGGCGCGGCGGCGCGGGCTGTCGGTGGCGCCGTTCAAGCCGCAGAACATGTCGAACAACGCCGCCGTCACCGCCGACGGCGGCGAGATCGGGCGCGCGCAGGCGTTGCAGGCGCTGGCCGCCGGGATCGCGCCGACCGTCGACATGAACCCGGTGCTCCTGAAGCCCGAGACCGACGTCGGCGCGCAGGTGATCCTGCGCGGCCGGCGAATCGCCAGCGTGCGCGCCCGCGACTACACGGACCT
This sequence comes from Oharaeibacter diazotrophicus, assembly GCF_004362745.1. Taxonomy (NCBI): domain Bacteria; kingdom Pseudomonadati; phylum Pseudomonadota; class Alphaproteobacteria; order Hyphomicrobiales; family Pleomorphomonadaceae; genus Oharaeibacter; species Oharaeibacter diazotrophicus. Next base: position 682,550 of record NZ_SNXY01000007.1, read on the forward strand.
GAAGCCGACGCTGCTCGGCGAGGTGCTCGGGAGCTTCCGGCGCCTGGAAGCCGCCTACGACCTCGTCGTGGTCGAGGGCGCGGGCAGCCCGGCCGAGGTGAACCTGCGTCGGGGCGACATCGCCAACATGGGCTTCGCCCGCGCCGCAGGCGTGCCGGTGGTGCTGGTCGGCGACATCGACCGCGGCGGCGTGATCGCCCAGATCGTCGGCACGAAGGCGGTGATCGACCCGGAGGACGCCGCGATGATCGCCGGCTTCCTGGTCAACAAGTTCCGCGGCGACCCGCGCCTGTTCGATGACGGCTACGCCTTCGTCGCCCAGCGGACGGGATGGCCGGGCTTCGGGGTGGTGCCGTGGTTCCCGGCGGCGTGCCGGCTGCCGGCCGAGGACGCGCTCGACCTCTCCTCCGGCCGCGCGGCGGGTGGGGTCAAGGTGGCCTGCCTCGCGCTGTCGCGGATCGCCAACTTCGACGACCTCGATCCGCTCGCGGTCGAGCCGGGCGTCGACCTCGTGATGGTGACGCCGGGCTCGGCGATCCCGGGCGACGCGGCGCTGGTGGTGCTGCCGGGCACGAAGTCGACCCGCGGCGACCTCGCCTTCCTGCGCGCCGAGGGCTGGGACGTGGATCTCGCGGCGCACCGCCGCCGCGGCGGGCGGATCCTCGGGCTCTGCGGCGGCTACCAGATGCTGGGCCGGACGATCGTCGACCCGGACGGCATCGACGGCGCGCCGGGCACGTCGGCCGGCCTCGGCATGCTCGACGTCGACACGGTGATGACGGCGGAAAAGCGCCTCGCGACAACGGCGGCGCGCCACGTGGCGAGCGGGACGGCGATCGAGGGCTACGAGATCCACGTCGGCCGCACCGACGGGCCCGACCGCGCCCGGCCGTTCGCCACGGTCGAGGGCCGGCCCGAGGGGGCGCTGTCGGCGGACGGGCGGGTGGCCGGCACCTACCTGCACGGGCTGTTCGCGGCCGGGGAGTTCCGCGCCGCCTTCCTCGCCGGCCTCGGCGTCGCCTCGACGGGAACGACGCACGGCGCGGCGGTGGAGGCGGCGCTCGACGCGCTCGCGGACCATCTCGAGGCCCACGTCGACGTCGCCGGGCTGCTGGCGCTGGCGCGCTGAGGGGTACCAAACCTGTCTCGTGAAGCCCCGACTCGTCGGGGCTTCACGAGGTGTCGGCCATACGGCCGGCGCCCCGTCGGGCGCTCCTCGCCCGCGACGCCCCGACCAGAGGTCGGACCGTCGCGAGTTCGGTGTCAGACGAGCGCGACGGCCGCGGCGACCGCCAAGGCGACGGCGGCCTGGAGGGCGAGGGTGCGACGGTAGAGCACGAGGGCGCGGTCGACGTCGTCGGCGCCGAGGTCGCGGCGGCCGTTCCCCATGTAGCCGTCGTCGACCAGGGTGTCGCCGTAGACGCGCGGGCCGGCGAGGGCGAAGCCGAGGGCGCCGGCGAAAGCGGCCTCGGGCCAGCCGGCGTTGGGCGAACGGTGGTGGCGGGCGTCGCGGTGGACGGCGGCGAGGGCGCCGCGGGCCGAGGTGCCGGGGCCGAGTGCGGCGAGGACCACCAGGAGCGCGGCGAGCCGCGAGGCCGGCAGGTTGACGAGGTCGTCGAGCCGGGCGGCGGCCCAGCCGAAGGCGCGGTGGCGCTCGCTCCTGTGGCCGATCATCGAATCGGCGGTGTTGACTGCCTTGTAGAATACCCCGCCGGCAAGACCGCCGACGCCGAGCCAGAGCGCCGGGGCGACGACGCCGTCGGAGTAGTTCTCCGCGAGGCTCTCGACGGCGGCGCGGCAGACGCCGGCCTCGTCGAGCCGCTCGGGGTTGCGGCCGACGATCATCGACACCGCCCGCCGCCCGGCGGGAAGCCCGCCGGCGCGCAGGCCGTCGCGGACGGCGGCGACGTGGTCGTGGAGGCTGCGCTGGGCGAGCAGACTCGAGGCGACGACGGCGAGCGGGACGAGCGCCGCGACCGGGCCGAAGAGCGCGACGAGGCCGCGCTCGACCGCCAGCGCGGCGGTGACCGGCACGGCGACGAGGGCGAGGAGGGCGGCGACGCCGGCGGCGCGGCGGACGGCGAAGGGATCGGCCGGGCGGTTGAGGGTGCGGTCGAGCGCGGCGATCAGGGCGCCGATCCAGGTGACCGGGTGGCCGATCCGGCGATAGAGCGCGTCGGGATAGCCGGCGGCGGCCTCGACGAGGAGCGCGGCGGCGAGGAGGAGCGGGGCGTCGGGGACCGGCATGGCGGTGCCTGTAGCCCGGTCGGAGGCGCGCCGTAAAGCGGCGGCGGGGGCGCCGTAGGGCGATGGCTCGAAGCCGCCATTCATCCTTCCCATCAGGGGAAGGTGCCGAGCGGAGCGAGGCGGAAGGGGTCGCGACGGGCGGCGGAGCCGGCCGTTCCGCCCGCCACGTCGACCAAGGCACCCACGGAACCGCGACCCCTTCCGGCCTTCCGGGCCAACACCGGCCTCGGAGTCGCTTGCCTCCTCGGCGTTCGGCTCTGCCTCACCCCCTGGAGGGGAAGGATGAAGACGGCGGGCTTCGGGCGATCGCGCCGTGGTTCGAGGGCTCGCGGAGGTGGATGCAGCGAGGCCGTCCCGGCCGTGCCTGTCAGGCGCGCGGGAAGCGGACGGCGCCGTGGCCGATCTCGGCGAGGCTGGCGACGACGAAGTCGGGGACGGGATCGCCGGGCAGCGGCTCGGCGGGGACGCCGGTGGTGACCTGGATCGTGCGCACGCCCGCCGCCTTGCCGGCGGCGACGTCGGTGCGGAGCTGGTCGCCGATCATCACGGTCAGGGCGGGATCGGTGCCGAGCCGGGCGAGGGCGTCCAGCACCATGTGCGGCTCGGGCTTGCCGACCATCACCGGCCGGATCGCGGGCACCGCGGCGGCGATGGCGGCGAGGGTGGCGCCGACGCAGGGCTCGAAGCCGGTCTCGTCGGGCGTGAGGACGTCCGGGTTGGTGACGACGACGGCGGCGCCGGCGAGGGCGGCGCGGGTAGCGGTGCGCAGCTTGGCGTAGGTGAGGTCGTAGTCGAAGCCCACCACGACCACGGCGGCGTCCTCGCCGGCGAGGGCGAGGCCGCGGTCGGCGAGGACGTCGAGGAGCGGCGCCTCGCCGATGGCGAAGACGCCGGTGCCGGCCGGCCAGCGCCGGGCGATCAGGTCGGCGGTGGCGGTGGCGGCGTCGAAGACGCGGTCGGGCGCGGCCGGAACGCCCATGCGGACCAGCTTGGCGGCGACCGCGGCGGCGGTGCGCACCGAGTTGTTGGTGACGAAGGCGATGGCGACGCCGGCCTCGTGCCAGCGGTTGAGGGCGGCGACCGCGTCCGGGATCGGCGTGCCGCCGCGGTAGACGACGCCGTCGAGATCGCAGATCACCCCCGCGGGAAGCCCGTCCGCCGTCGCCGTCATGTGCCGTCCTCCGTCCGTTGGCGCCGGTTCGCGGCCGGCGCCGTCGCCCCGCGCGGACCATAGGGGAGGCGGGCGGCCGGCCCCATCTCCGGCCGTCCAGTCTTCCTTGCCCGAGGCGGTTCGGCCGGGCCGGGCGGCGGGGAGCGTCAGCAATGGAATCGTGGAGCGGCAGGTATCCAGCCGGGCCCGGCAACTGGTCTACAGTCCGGGTCACGGATCACCGGACGACAACGGTGGCCGGCGGACCGGGGCGTCGTCGCCCGGGCCGGACCGGCGAGAACAACGACACCTTCCAGCGATCATCGAGGGGCCTTACGCACATGATGAACAGACGGGATCTCCTGCTCGCCGGCCTCGCCGGGGCCGGTGCCTACGGCTTCGGACGGGTCAACCCCGACTTCCTCGTCTCCTCGGCCTTCGCGGCCGAGAACCGCCCGCTGCGCTTCCTCGCCGCCGAGGCGCTGACCGGCAACTGGGACCCGACCACCCACACCAACCTCGGCCAGCTGATCGTCGAGGGCTTCGTGTTCGGCTACCTCACCCGCGCGCCGATGACGCCGGAGAAGCCGGACGAGCTGGTGTTCGAACTGGCGGAATCGCTGACGCCGATCGACGAGTACACCCTTGAGGTCAAGCTGCGGCAGGGCATCAAGTTCCACGACGGCACGCCGTTCACCTCGGCCGACGTCAAGGCGACCTACGAATACGGCTCGCAGCCCGACCGCCCGGCGCAGTGGTACCCGGGTCAGGTGACCGTCGACATCGTCGACGACCACACCTGCCGCATCAACACCAAGGCGCACGGCTACCCGGCCGGCCTCTACTACTACCTGTCGTCCTTCCTGCCGATCATGGCGGCCAAGGACGTCGCCGACAAGAAGACGCTGTCGGCGCGCATGAACGGCACCGGCCCGTTCAAGTACGTCGACCAGAAGGGCGACACCACCATCCTCGCCGCCAACCCGGACTTCTACCTGGGTGCGCCGAAGATCCCGGGCGTCGAGTACCACTTCGTCGGCGACACCACGACGCGCACGCTGTCGCTGCTCAACGGCGAGGCCGACATCATCGAGCGCCTCGAGGCCGAGCAGGTCGAGACGATCTCCAAGGACGAGCGCTTCGCCATCCACAAGGCGGTGTCGGTGGAGAACAAGTACCTGTTCTTCCGCTGCTCCAAGCCGCCGTTCGACGACCCGCGCATCCGCCTCGCCGCCTGCCACTCGATCGACCGCAGCCAGGTGCTCGAGATCCTCGGCGTCTCCGGCACGTTCTCCAAGGCGCACATCTCGCCGGTCAAGTTCGGCTACACCGAGGTCGCCGACTATCCGGAATACGACCCGGAGAAGGCGCAGGCACTCTTGGCCGAGGCCGGCTTCCCGAACGGCGAGGGCCTTCCGGAGCTGACCTACTACACCTCGGTCGGCTTCTACCCGAAGACCAAGGAATACGCCGAGCTGATCACCGGCATGCTGCAGGAGCAGGGCTTCAAGGTGAACCTGCAGACGCTCGAGGTCGCGGCCTGGGGCAACCTGCTCTACGACAAGCCGGGCGGCGGCGAGGGCAACATGATCGACTGCGGCTGGTGCACCGGTTCGCCGGAGCCCGACCTCGTGATCCGCACCCACTTCCACTCGTCCTCGAAGCGCATCACCGGCATCGTCGACCCCGAGATCGACGCCGTGCTCGACAAGGAGCGCAACGCCGGCACGATCGAGGAGCGCAAGAAGGTGCTCCAGGAAGAGACGCTGCCGACGATCGCCCGCAAGGCCCCGGCGCTGGCGCTGTTCACCTCGGTGTTCATCCACGCCTACGACAAGAAGCTCGAGGGTCTCTACATCTACCCGAACGGCATGCAGGACATGAGCAAGGCGACGCTCGCCTGACGACGACCACCGACGGCACCGGCGCGCGACCCTTCCCGGGCACGTGCCGGTGCCGTCGGGCTTCCATGGTGCTTCGACGTTTCGTTCGACGTCGCCTTCGACGTTTCCGGGGCCGGCCGCCGTGCCGTCCGGATCGACGCACTCGCCCCGGCGCGCGTGGCCCCTCGCGGGCGCCGGGGTCCTTTCGTCGCCCCCGAGGCAAGCGGTGTCGCCCGGCCCATGCTGATCCTGGAATTCCTCGTCAAGCGCATCGCCCAGGGCGTCCTGATCGTCGCCCTGACCTCCTTCCTCATCTTCACGCTGCTGCGCGTGGTGCCGGGCGACCCGGTCCGACTGATCGTCGGCGGCATGGCGCCCCAGAACGTGGTCGAGGAGGTCGCCGCCCGCATGGGCCTGCGCGACCCGATCGTGGTGCAATACGCCCGCTACATGGCCGGCGTCGCCCGCGGCGACCTCGGCAACTCCTACATCCGCCCGCGCACCGGCGGCGTCGCCGCCGGCGGCCAGTACGTCGACCCCTCCAAGTCGGACATGGCGCCGGTCGCCGACCTGATCCTCGAGCGCCTGCCGCTGACGCTGCAGCTCGGCGGCGTCGCGCTGGTGTTCGCGCTGCTGATCTCCTTCCCGATCGGGATCGCCGGCGGCCTGCACCCGAACAAGTGGCAGGGCTCGCTCGCCTTCGGGGTGCAGTCGCTGTTCGTGTCGATCCCGAACTTCTGGCTGGCGATCGTTCTCATCCTGTTCCTGTCGGTGAAGCTGCAACTGGTGCCGGCGCTCGGCTACAAGGGCTTCGGCTACGTGCTGCTGCCCGCCTTCGTGCTGGCGGTGGAGATCTCGCCCTTCATCATCCGCACGCTGACCACCTCGCTCGGCGAGGTGATGCAGGCGCCCTTCATCGACGAGGCCAGGGTGCGCGGCCTGCCGCGCCGGCGCATCGTGTTCGCCCACGCCCTGCGCAACGCCGCGGTGCCGCTGGTCAACCTGCTCGGCATCCAGCTCTCGACGCTGATCGGCGGCGTGCTGGTGATCGAGTACATCTTCGACTACCCCGGCCTCGGCAACCTCACGGTCGTCTCCGTGCTCGGCCGCGACTTCCCGACCATCCAGGGCATCGCCATCACGACGAGCGCGGTGTTCGTCTTCGTCAACATCCTGGTCGACCTGGTCGCCTACCTGATCGACCCGCGCGTGGAGATCTGACGATGACCTCGATCGCCTCTCCCTCGCCGCTCGTCCCGGCGGACGCGCCGCGCTCGATCGCCCGCCGCATCCTCGCCGAGGCGTGGTCGAACCGCGGCTTCCGCGTCGGCTTCTACGTCTTCGTCGTGCTGCTCGCGGTCTCGGTGATCTGGCCGGAACTCTCCACGGTCAGCGCCACCAAGATGGTGGTGAAGGACAAGTTCCTGCCGCCGCTGTTCCTCGGCGACAAGTGGACCTGGATCCACCCGCTCGGCACCGACCAGCTCGGCCGCGACATGCTGATGCGCTGCCTGATCGGCCTGCGCTACTCGCTGATCATCGGCGTCGTCACCGTGGTGCTGGTGTTCCTGATCGGCTGCGGCCTCGGCCTGCTCGCGGGCTTTCGCGGCGGCTGGTGGGACCTTTCCATCATGCGCGTCACCGACGCCCAGCTGTCGGTGCCGATGATCATCCTGGCGATCACCATCCTCGGCGTCTCCAAGCCGGAGGTGTGGACGATCATCGCGGTGCTGGCGCTGTCGGGCTGGCCGCTCTACGCCCGCGTCGCCCGCAGCGCCGCCGTGGCCGAGCGCGGCCGCGAATACGTCCGCGGCCTGCGCGTGCTCGGCGCCGGCGACTGGCGGATCATGCTGCTTTACGCCGCGCCGAACATCCTGCCCCCGATCGCCTTCGTCGCCGTGCTCGACGTCGCTCGCATGATGATCTTCGAGGCGATCCTCGGCTTCCTCGGCCTCGGCATCCAGCCGCCGACGCCGAGCTTCGGCAGCATCATCTCCGACAGCCGCAAGTACCTGATCAACGCGTGGTGGATCGCCACCAGCCCCGGCGTCTTCCTCGCCGTGGTGCTGACCGCGATCAACCTGATGGGCTCGGCGCTCGAGAAGGCCCGCAACAAGGTCTACGGAGGACACTGACGTGGATCTGAAGCTGATCCTCGAGGTCGAGAACCTCACCGTCGGCACCGCCGACGGCGCGCGCCCGGTGCTGGAAGGCGTCGGCCTGAAGCTGCACGCGGGCGAGATCGTCGGCGTCTACGGCGAGACCGGCGCGGGCAAGACCGTGCTGTCGCGCGCGCTCGCCGACTGGCTGCCGCCGGGCCTCTCCTACCGCTCCGGCAAGGTGCTGTTCGCCGGCCACGACATCCTCGACCGCCGCGCCGGCGCGGGCAAGGCGGTGATCGGCCGCGACATCGCCTACATCGGCTCCAAGCCGCAGAGCGCGATGGACCCGACCCTGCCGGTCGGCGTCCAGATCGTCGAGAAGCTGCGCGCCGTTCGGCCGGAATGGTCGCCGGCGACCTGCCGCGACCGGGTGATCCAGTTGCTCACCGAGGTGCGCATCCCCTCGCCGGAGGAGCGCTTCCACGACTATCCCTCCAAGTTCTCCGGCGGCATGATGCAGCGCGTCATGATCGTCGACGCCATCGCCGCCGAGCCGGCGGTGCTGATCGCCGACAACGTGACGCAGCCGCTCGACGTCACCATCGGGGCGCAGATCGTCGCCCTGCTCGGCGACCTCGCGCACCGGCACCGCATGGGCACGGTCTACCTCGCCTCCTCGCTGGCGACGCTGTCGCAGTTCGGCGGCCGCACCGCCGTGCTCGGCGAGGGGAGGATCGTCGAGGAACGGCCGTTCGCCGACCTGATCGCCGATCCGAGGACCGAGACGACCCGCCGCGCCATCGAGGCGGTGCCGAAGATCTGGGCGGTCGGCGAGAAGCCGCCGGCCCCGGCGGTCGCGCCGGTGCCGCTGATGCGGATCCGCGAGGCGACCCGGACCTACCGGATCCGCCGCCGCGGCACCTTCAACAGCTACAACGCCGTCCAGGCGGTGCGCGGCGTCTCGTTCGACATCCTGACCGGCGAGAATTTCGGCATCGTCGGCGAGAGCGGCTGCGGCAAGTCCACGCTGACGCGCCTGCTCGCCTGGCTGGAGACGCCCGACGCCGGCGCGATCGAACTCGCCGGCGTGTCGCTGGCGGCGCTGTCGTCGCGCGATCTGCTCGCCAAGAGGGCCGAGTTCCAGCTCCTGCTCCAGGACCCCTACAACGCGCTTCCGCCGCGCACCACCGTCGGGCGGATGATCGAGGAGGGCCTCCGGATCCGCGGCGAGGGCGGCAAGGGCCTGCGCGACAAGGTGCTGGCGGCGATGGCCGAGGTCGGCCTGCCCGCCCGGCTCTACGACCAGCTGCCCAACACGCTCTCGACCGGCGACCGCCAGCGCATCTCGATCGCCCGGGCGCTGATCCTGTCGCCGCGGCTCCTGATCCTCGACGAGACGCTGTCCTCGATCGACCAGCGCGAACAGGCCAAGCTGATCGACCTCTTCGCCGGACTGCAGAAGAAGAACGATCTCACCTACGTGTTCATCTCGCACGACCTCGCCATGGTCCGGAAGGTGTGCACGCGCATCGCGGTGATGTACCTCGGCAAGATCGTCGAGATCGCCGACAACCACGACCTGTTCTTCGCGCCGCGCCATCCCTACACCAAGGCGCTGCTGTCGGCGGCGCCGACGCTCGAGGACAAGCCCTTCGACGCCGGCGAATACCTGCTCGAGGGCGAGCCGCCGAGCCCGATCGACATCCCGCCCGGCTGCAGCTTCGCTTCGCGCTGCCCGCTCGCCTTCGCCCGCTGCCGCGCCGAGACGCCGGAACTGCGCGAATGGCGCCCGGGCGCCTTTGCGGCGTGTCATCTGGTCGAGACGGAGGCGGCCGCCGCGGCGGCGTGAGCGGGGCGGGGGCGTGGGCGGCGGATTCCCCGCGTCGGACGTCGGCGGATCCCCCTCATCCGGCCCTGCCGGGCCACCTTCTCCCGCAAGGGGAGAAGGAGACGCAGCACTTTTTTGAACTGCGCAGACCTGAAGAAGAACGCGCGCCGCGTCCTTCTCCCCCTGCGGGAGAAGGTGCCGGCCTTGGCCGGCGGACGAGGGGGAACCGCGACGTTCGACGATCCGTCCCGCCCGCTCAGGCGAGCGGGGCCTCGGTGTAGGCCCGGGCGCCGGCGCGCACCGGCGCGGCCGGGCGGGTCGGCTCGGGGCGGGCCTCGCGCGGGGCCATGCCGAAGTGGCGGCTGAAGCTGCGCGAGAAGTGCGAGACGTTCTTGAAGCCGACCTGATAGGCGATCTCCGACACCGTCAGGTGCTTCTTCGGGTCGGCGACCAGGATCTCGTAGGCGCGCTGCAGCCGGCGCGACTGCATGAACTGGCCGACCGTGGTGTCGTCGTCGGAGAACAGGCTGTAGAGGTAGCTGAGCGAGATCCTGGCCTCGTCGGCGATCCGGCGCGGGTTGAGCTCGGGGTCGGCGAGGTTGCGGTCGATGTAGTCGAAGATGCGGCGGCGCAGCCGGTAGCGGGCGTTGCGGACCGCGAGGGTGGCGCCGCGGTCCTCGGCGCCGATCGCCAGCGCGACGAAGCTGAGGAGTTCGGTGGCGAGCGCCTCCGGCGTCGGCGGCGGGTGGTCGGCGAACAGTTCGGCGATGCTGCCGAGGAGACCGACCAGCAGACGCGTCATGCGCTCGTTGGCCGGGAAGCGGCGCTCGACGTGGTCGTCGACGCTGACGACGCGGCCGCGCAGGTCCTCGGCGGGGATGCGCAGCACCAGGAGACGCGCCCCGGCGGCCTCGACCGACTGGCCGTCGAGCCGGCCGAACAGCACGTATTCGCCGGCCTCGACCGTGCGGGCGCGCCCGCCGCGGCCGAAGCCGAGCCGGCCCTCGACGGGCACGACGAGGAGGTAGCCGTCGTCGGCCCCGGCGGCGGGGGCGGGCAGGCCGCCGGCGGCGACGTCGAGGACGAGGCGGCCGAGGCGGATGCGGTGGAGCGGCTCGGTCGGCGGGACGCGGTCGTGCACGGGGGAAGCCTCCGGTCTCATCGGGCGAGGGGTGCGGCGCCGGCCGCGCGGTCGGCGACGACCAGGTCGGTGCCGGCCTCGCGGATCGCGGCGGCGAGCGCGCCGGTGGGGGCGCGGTCGGTGACGAAGCGGTCGATCGCGCTCCAGGGCGCGCAGATCGACACGGCGAGCTGGTCGAATTTGGAGTGGTCGGCGACGAGGATCGCCTCGGCGGCGCGGTGGATCATCGCGGCATAGACCGCGCCGGCCTCCTCGTCGGCGTCGTAGAGGCCGCGGACGCCGATGCCGGTGGCGCCGACGATGGCGCGGTTGGCCTCGTAGCCGTTGATGCTGGCGATGGTCTGCGAGCCGAGCAGGTAACCTTCGCCGGGCTGGAGCCGGCCGGCGCAGAACAGCACCCGGATCGTCGGGTTGGTGCCGAGGGCGGCGGCGGCGGCGAAGTCATGGGTGATGACGGTGATGTCGCGGTTGCGCGCGGAGAGGAAGCGGGCGACGTGGTAGGTGGTCGCCCCGCCGCCGAGCATGACGACCTCCTTCGGGAGAACCATCGCCGACACCGCCGCCGCGATCGTCTCGCGCTCGGCGATCATCACGGCGCGGCGGTCGCGCCGCGAGGCCTCCTGGGCGAAGGGTCGCGAGGCGCCGCCGTAGGTGCGGTTGATCAGGCCCTGCTCGTTGAGCTCGAGGAGGTCGCGCCGGATCGTCTCGCCCGAGACCTGCAGCGCCACCGCCAGTTCGGAGGCGCGCAGCGACGGCGCGGCGGCGAGCTGGGCCAGGATGCGCTGGTGGCGGTCGGCCTTGGAGAGGCGGTCGCGGTCGGGCGCGGCGGCGGCGCGACCCGCGTCGGCCTCGGCGATCCCGGCGTCCTCGCTCATAGAACCTCCCCCCTCGTCCCCGGCCTACGATCCGCCTCCGCGACTCGAGGCGGACGTGGAACCTCCGACATGGAACCCCGAATGTGGAGCTGGTGTGTGGGTTCCGTGGACCTCCAACCATCATGTGGGAAATCCCTCATGTGGGGAAGCCCCAATCCGCGGCTTCCCACTGCCTAGAATCGCAGCGCGATGCCAAGCGATTGTGCCGTGCGGCATTGGTTTTCCGCGGTGCGGTGCGAACGGGCGCCGCGGATGCCGTCGCGGTGGGCGGCGTCGACGCCGTGGATGTAGCGTGTGGAACATTCCACAGGCGTTCCACCCGATCTGGAACGGATCGCACGGGGCTGCCGTCGCGCGGGCCGGAGCGGAGGGCCGACGACCGGTCCGGGCGCCGCATCCTCGGCGGCACGCCCTTGCACCGGCGCTTTCGTGCCCCATGATCTCGGCCATGACCTCCACCGCCCCGCCGTCCTCGCCGCTCGACCGGCTGTTCTCTTGGTTCGAGACCCGAATCGATCCCCTCCGCCCGACCGCCGGGCGCCATCCGCTGACGCCGCCGGCCTCGACCCGGCGGCTCGTCGCCTCGGTGTTCGCCGACGCGGGCCCGGCGGTGGCGGTGCTGGTGGTGCTGACCTCGGTGCTGACCGCGGTGGAGATCTCGGTGCCCTGGATGATCGGGCATCTGGTCGACCTCGTCGCCCACGAGCCGGCCGAGGGCTTCCTCGCCCGCCACGCCGGCGACCTCGCGCTGTTCGTCGCGGTGCTGGTGCTGGTGCGGCCCGGGGTGACGGTGCTGTTCACGCTGGTGCGCAACCAGACGCTCAACCGCAACCTCGGCGTCCTCGTGCGCTGGCGGACCCACGAATACGTCTCGCGCGCCGACGTCGCCTTCTTCCAGAACGACTTCGTCGGACGGATCGCCACCAAGGTCGGCCAGACCGGACAGGCGGTGCGCTCGCTGGTGCGCAACGTCGCCGACCAGCTGCTCTACGCGGTGCTGTTCCTGATCGGCACCGTCGCGGTGCTGCTCTGGAGCCATCCGCTGTTCGCGGTGCCCGTGGTGGCCTGGGCGATCGCCTACGGCGTGGTGCTGCGGCTCTACCTGCCGGCGAGCCGGCGGGCGGCGCGCAAGGTCTCGGAGGCGGCCTCGGTGTTCACCGGCCGCATGGTCGACGGCTATTCCAACTACATGACCGTGCGGCTGTTCTCCGGCATCGGCCGCGAGGACGCCCACGTGCGCGAGGCGCTCGCCGACAACGTCGCCACCACCGGCGCGCAGCAGCGCTACCTGACCAGCCTGACGATCACGCTGTCGCTGCTCAACGGCGCGCTGGTCGCCGCCGGGGGCGTGGTCGGCGTGGTGCTGTGGGACCGCGGCTTCGTCAGCGCCGGCGACATCGCCGCGGTGCTGGCGCTGCTGGTGCAGATCAACGGGCTGTCGCGGATGGCGACCTTCAACCTCGGCGACGTCTACGATTCGATCGGCACGCTCGAGGACAGCGTGCGCTCGCTCGCCAAGCCGCAGACGGTGACCGACCGGCCGGGTGCGCCGGCGCTGGCGGCCACCGCCGGCGCGATCGCCTTCGAGGACGTCCGCTTCGACTACGGCCGCGCCGACGACGGCTCGGGCCGCCGGCGCGCCCTCGACGGGGTGACGCTCGCGATCCGGCCGGGCGAGCGGATCGGGCTGGTGGGGCCGTCGGGTGCCGGAAAGTCGACGCTCGTCAACGTGCTGCTCCGGCTCTACGACGTCGAGGCCGGCCGGATCATGATCGACGGCCACGACATTTCGGCGGTGACGCAGGATTCGCTCCGGCGGGCGATCGGCGTCGTGACGCAGGACACCTCGCTGCTGCACCGCTCGATCCGCGACAACATCCGCTACGGCCGTCCGGACGCCGACGACGCGGCGGTGCTGGCGGCGGCGCGGCGGGCGCGGGCGGACGACTTCGTCGCCGACCTCGTCGACGCCCGCGGCCGGCGCGGGCTCGACGCCCACGTCGGCGAGCGCGGCGTCAAGCTGTCCGGCGGCCAGCGCCAGCGCGTCGCGATCGCCCGGGTGCTGCTCAAGGACGCCCCGATCCTGGTGCTCGACGAGGCGACCAGCGCCCTCGACAGCGAGGTCGAGGCCGCGATCCAGGACAGCCTCGAGACGCTGATGGCCGGCAAGACCGTGATCGCGATCGCCCATCGGCTCTCCACCATCGCCCGGATGGACCGGCTGGTGGTGATGGACGCCGGCCGCGTGGTCGAGGCCGGTAGCCACGCCGAACTGGTCGCCCGCGGCGGCCTCTACGCCGCGCTCTGGGCCCGGCAGACCGGCGGATTCCTCGCCGAGAAATGCTGAGTATAGAACTCATCTTTATCTCGCCGCGGTCGCGTCGCGCCGGATGCGATGTTGCAGCGCGGGCACGGCTGCTTCCTCCGCCGAAGGTCGAGTTTGCAATGCGGCGGATTCGAGGGTTCGCCCTGCTAGACATCGCAGCGGGTTGGTGCAAAAAGATCGCCGATCCGGCAGCCGGTCGGGTCGGGCTCCTCTTCCCGAGTCTGCCGCGCGGCCGCTCGAATTCGTATGGCAGTCTGCCCGTCCGTCGACGCCGCCGCCGCCCCTGGGGCGGGGAGGGGCCGCGGGCGGGTTGGTTCATGTCTCCCGGAGCGCCCGCGGCGGCGGACGGACCGGGCGGCCCGATCGAAAGGAACCGACCTTGGCCCACACCGCACCCTCGGCCGAACCGACGCGACGCGACTTCCTGATGCTGACCACCGGCGCGTTCGGCGTGGTCGGCGTCGCGGCCGTCGCGTGGCCGTTCATCGACCAGATGAATCCCGACGCCTCGACGCGCGCCCTCGCCTCGATCGAGGTCGACATCTCGGCGATCGAGCCGGGCCAGTCGATCTCGATGCTGTGGCGCGGCAAGCCGGTGACGATCCGCAACCGCACGCCGGAAGAGATCGAGGCCGGCAAGGCGGTCAAGCTCGAGGACCTCAAGGATCCGATCGCGCGCAACGCCAACCTGCCGGACGCCGAGGCTCCGGCGACCGACGAGAACCGCGCCGCGAACGGCAAGGAGAACATCCTCGTCATGGTCAGCGTGTGCACCCACCTCGGCTGCATCCCGCTCGGCCAGCAGGGCGACTTCGGCGGCTGGTTCTGCCCGTGCCACGGCTCGCACTACGACACGGCCGGCCGCATCAGGAAGGGCCCCGCGCCGCAGAACCTGCCGGTCCCGGTGTACTCCTTCCTGTCCGACACCAAGGTCCGCATCGGCTGACCCCGCCATTCTCCTCGAGGAGTCGTTCATGTCCGGTCATTCGACCTACGAGCCCAAGACGGGCGTCGAGAAGTGGCTCGAGCGGCGGCTGCCGATCGTCCGCCTGCTGCACGACACCGGTGTGTCCTACCCGACCCCGCGCAATCTCAACTACCTCTGGACGTTCGGCGGCATCCTGACGTTCATGCTGGTGGCGCAGATCCTGACCGGCGTCGTGCTCGCCATGCACTACGCCGCCAACACCCAGGTCGCGTTCAACTCGGTCGAGCTCATCATGCGCGACGTGAACTGGGGGTGGCTGATGCGCTACCTCCACGCCAACGGCGCCTCGATGTTCTTCATCGCGGTCTACATCCACATCTTCCGCGGCCTCTACTACGGCTCCTACAAAGAGCCGCGCGAGCTGCTCTGGATCCTCGGCGTCATCATCCTCCTGGTGATGATGGGCACGGCGTTCATGGGCTACGTGCTGCCCTGGGGCCAGATGTCCTTCTGGGGCGCGACGGTCATCACCAACTTCTTCACGGCGATCCCGATCGTCGGCCAGCCGATCCAGACGCTGCTGATCGGCGGCTTCGCGGTCGACAACGCCACGCTCAACCGCTTCTTCTCGCTGCACTACCTGCTGCCCTTCGTGCTGTTCGGGATCGTGATCCTGCACATCTGGGCGCTGCACGTGACCGGCCAGAACAACCCGACCGGCGTCGACGTCAAGTCCGACAAGGACACCGTGCCCTTCACGCCCTACGCGACCGCCAAGGACTCGCTGGCGCTGGTGTGGTTCATGGTGTTCTACGCCTGGTTCGTGTTCTACCAGCCGAACTTCCTCGGTCACCCCGACAACTACGTCGAGGCCAACCCGCTGGTGACGCCGGCGCACATCGTCCCGGAATGGTACTTCCTGCCGTTCTACGCGATCCTGCGCGCCATCACCTTCAACATCGGGCCGATCGACTCCAAGCTCGGCGGCGTCATCGCCATGTTCGCCTCGATCGCGATCCTGGCGTTCCTGCCCTGGCTCGACACCTCGAAGGTCCGCTCCGGCCGCTACCGCCCGATGTTTCGCATCTTCTTCGCGATCTTCGCGGTCGTGACGGTGCTGCTCGGCTGGCTCGGCTCGCGTCCGGCGGAGGGCGGCTACGTGCTCGCCGCGCAGATCTGCACGGCCTACTACTTCGCCTTCTTCGTCATCATCCTGCCGCTGCTCGGCTTCGTCGAGACGCCGAAGGAACGGCCGCTCTCCATCTCGGACGCGATCCTCGCCAAGAACGGGGGCGGCCACGGCCATCCCGCCGGTGCGACCGCCGCGGCCGACAAGCACTGACCGCCTTTCGGAGGTTCGACCCATGAAGAACACGATCATCCGCTGGGCGGCGGCCGCTGTCGTCGGTCTCGCCACCACGGCGGGCGCGGTGGCGGCGGAAGGGGAGGCGGCTCCGGCCCACTTCCCGATCCACCACCCCGAGTACCAGAGCTGGAGCTTCGCCGGCCTGTTCGGTCACTACGACCGGGCGCAGCTGCAGCGCGGCTATCAGGTCTACAAGGAAGTCTGCTCCGCCTGCCACGCGATGAGCCTCGTCAAGTTCCGCAACCTCGCGGACGAGGGCGGCCCGGGCTTCACCGCCGAGCAGGCCAAGGTGCTGGCGGCCGGCTACACCGTCCAGGACGGCCCCGGCGACGACGGCGAGATGTTCGAGCGTCCGCGCGAGCCGAAGGATTCCTTCCCCTCGCCGTTCGCCAACGAGAAGGCGGCGCGCGCGGCCAACGGCGGCGCCTATCCGCCGGATCTGTCGCTGATCGCCAAGGCCCGCGCGGTCGAGCGCGGCTTCCCGTGGTTCCTGTTCGACGTGGTCTGGCCCTACCAGGAGCAGGGTCCGGACTACATCCACGCGCTGCTGACCGGCTACCAGGACGCCCCCGCCGGCGTCGAGGTGCCGGAGGGCAAGTACTACAACCCGTATTTCATCGCCGGCAACGCGCTGGCGATGCCGCCGCCGCTCTCGGCCGACCAGGTGACCTACACCGACGGCACGCCGCAGACGGTGGACCAATACGCCAAGGACGTCTCGGCCTTCCTGATGTGGGCCGCCGAGCCGCACCTCGAGGCGCGCAAGCAGACCGGCTTCAAGGCGATGATCTTCCTGATCGTCTTCGGCTGCCTGCTCGGCTTCGTGAAGCGCAAGGTCTGGGCCGACGTGCCGCACTGAGCGCGCCGCAGCCTTCGACGACGACCGCAACGGCCCCCGTCCTCCCGGACGGGGGCCGTTTCGCATTCCGCGCCGCGGCGAGGGCCGTCCGGCGCCGCGATTGTTTCAGCCGTGTTTCGATCGTGACACCGGCGCGGGACGGACGGGCCTGGAAACCGTCCCCCGTTCGACCGTAATCGAGAGGTGTCGGCTCCGACGCGGCAGCGCCGCCGGGGCCCCCAGAAAGACCCGCGGGCCATCACTCGCCCGCCGCCATCGTGGCGGCGGGCTGGGCCCCCGCGCGCCCAGAGACACCGGAGTTCGAGATGCACCGCCCGTTCAAGACCCTCGCGACCGCCGCCGCCCTCGCGGTCTCCCTCTTCGCACTCTCGGCGGGTACCGCCGGCGCGGCGCAGACCGTGCAGCACGCCGCCCCCGAGCCGGCGGAGACGCTGACGATCGCCGACGTGCTGCCGACGCCGACGCTGATCACCTTCCAGAGCAAGCTGTCGGCCGACGCCTGGAACAACATCGAGGCCTACGTGTTCAAGCCGGCCGGCGCCTCGTCGGCGAAGAAGGTGCCGCTGGTGATCGTCGCCCACGGCCACACCGGCCTCTTCACCTGCGACACCGACGCCGACGGCGCGCTCGCCCAGGTCGGCACCTGCTACGTCAAGCTTTCGACCCAGTACGCCACGCTGGCGCAGGAACTGCTCGCCCGCGGCGTCGGCGTGATGCTGGTCAACAGCTTCACCGCCACCCGCAGCGCGAAGATCGTGTCGCTGCACGCCGGCGACACCTCGTGGGCGGTCTATCCGAAGGGCCTCGGCGCCAACCGCGACGCCATGGTGTCCGACCACGCCTCGCGCCCCTACGACCTGTTCGGCGCGGCGCTGGCGGTGCCGGCGCAGCTGACCTGGGCCGATCCGGCCAAGCTGGTGGCGCTCGGCTATTCCCACGGCGGCACCGCGGCGATGGCGGCGACCTTCTCGCAGCACCCGATGAACATCAACAACCCCGCCAGCGGCGGCAAGCTGTTCAAGCGCGTGTTCGCGACCTATCCGGGCTGCCTGATGGGCGGCACCAACACCAACTACGTCAACTCGGGCGCGGTGGTGCCGCTGTCGATCGCCACCGGCAGCGCCGACACCGACACCCCGCCGGGCACGATGCCGGGCACGGCCTCCGACGGCGGCGGTTGCCGCAAGCGCTACGACGCCGCCAAGACGGCGGTGGCCGCCAACCCCTCGCTCTACAAGATCGACTGGTGGAACTACCAGGGCGCGACCCACTCCTGGGAGACCACCTACACCGCCGCGGACTTCGCCGCCCGCGCCGACTGGCGCGCGAAGGTCGGCAGCTACGTCCAGTCGCTGCTGTGACAGCTGTCCGGCACGAGTCCCGACTCGTCGGGACTCGTGCGGGGTTTCGGCCATCCGGCCGGCGCCCGGTCGGGCGCTCCTCGGGCGCTCGGTACGAGATCCCGCCGCCGGACGGACCCTCCGACCGGCGGCGCGGCGGCCCCGCGCGACGGGGTCGCGCCGGCGGCGAAAACGCGCTAGGTGGTCCGACCGACGCGGGTGCCTGCCGCCGGCTCCGCCGGGGCGGCGAGCCCGCCCGACGGAGCCCCCGATGAACCTTTCCGACGCCATCCGCTCGATCCCGGACTATCCCAAGCCCGGCATCGTCTTCCGCGACATCACCACGCTGCTCGGCAACGCCCGCGCCTTCCGCCGGGCGATCGACGAGCTGGTGCAGCCCTGGGCCGGCGGCAAGATCGACAAGGTCGCCGGCATCGAGGCGCGCGGCTTCATCCTCGGCGGCGCGGTCGCGCACCAGCTCTCCGCCGGCTTCGTGCCGGTGCGCAAGAAGGGCAAGCTGCCGCACGAGACCGTCTCGATCGCCTACAGTCTGGAATACGGCGTCGACGAGATGGAGATGCACAAGGACGCCATCCTGCCCGGCGAGCGCGTCCTCCTGGTCGACGATCTGATCGCCACCGGCGGCACCGCCACCGCCGCCGCCACCCTGATCCGCTCCATGGGCGCCGTGATCGAGGCCGCCTGCTTCATCGTCGACCTGCCGGAGCTGGGCGGCGCGGCGAAGCTGACGGCGATGGACGTGCCGGTCCGCACGCTGATCGCGTTCGAGGGGCATTGAGGGGGAGGGGCAGTCGGGCTTCGGCAGTCGGCAGTAGGCAGTCGGGCTTCGGCAGTAGGCAGTAGGCAGTAGGGTGGCGGTTGGAGCCGCGTGCCCGGTGCCTTGCTGCGTGGCAGCCGACGCCCGAGACTTCGACTGCCTACTGCCTACTGCCTACTGCCTACTGCCTACTGCCTACTACCGCACCGCCTCCACCGCGTCCCCTCCCCCCTGGAAGGGGAGGGACAGGGAGAGGGGGGCCGACGCCGTGCCGCGCGCCGCATTCGGCCCAATCCGCGAGCCGACTCGTTGAGAGCTCGGCGCGTCTGCCCCCTCTCCCCAACCCTCCCCCTCCAGGGGGGAGGGGGCTCGTGACGGGTGGGGACGGGCTTGCGCCAGGGGGAACGGGCTTGCGCCAGGGGGGAACGGGCTTGCGCCGGATGACGTTAGTAGCGAGCGCATCGACTGCCGACTGCCGACTGCCGACTGCCGACTGCCGACTGCCTACTGCCTACTGCCGACTGCCTACTGCCGACTGCCCCCTCACCGCACCGGCGCCCACACCACGTCGTCGATCCCCCGCGCTCCCATCGCCACGATGACCAGCCGCTCGAAGCCCATGGCGATACCGCTGGCGGCGGGCATCTGGCCAAGGGCGGCGAGGAAGTCTTCGTCGATGGGGTAGCGGTCGCCGTAGACGGCCTCCTTGATCGCCATTTCCTCCTCGAAGCGGCGGCGTTGCTCGACCGGGTCGGTGAGTTCGCCGAAGGCGTTGGCGAGTTCGACGCCGCAGGCGTAGAGCTCGAAGCGCTCGGCGACGCGCGGGTCGCGGGCGACCGGGCGCGACAGCGCGGCCTCGCAGACCGGGTATTCGCACAGCACCGTGGCGCGGCCGAAGCCGAGCCGGGGCTCGACGTCCTGGACGAGGACGCGGGAGTAGATGTCGGTCCAACTGTCGTCGACGACGACGCGGTAGCCGCGGGTGGCGGCCTGCGCGGCGAGGCCGTCGCGGTCCGGTGCGGCGGTCGGATCGTCGGAGAGCGTGGCGAGGAGGTCGATGCCGGCGAAGCGGGCGAAGGCGTCGGCGACGGTGAGCCGCTCCGGTTCGGCGAAGGGATCGGCGGTGCGGCCGCGCCAGGACAGCGTCGTGGTGCCGGCCGCCTCGGTGGCGAGCGCGAGCAGGGCGGCGCAGTCGTCCATCAGCGTCTCGTAGGGCGCGCCGGCGCGGTACCACTCGAGCAGCGTGAACTCGGGCGAATGCAACGGCCCGCCCTCGCGGTTGCGGAAGACGCGGGCGAAGTCGAAGATCGCCGTCTCGCCGGCGGCGAGCAGCTTCTTGGCGGTGAACTCCGGCGAGGTGTGCAGGTAGCGGCGGGCGACCGTCAGGTCGGGGCCGACGAGGTCGGTGGCGAAGGCGTGGAGATGGGCCTCGTTGCCGGGCGAGACCTGGAGCGCCGGGCACTCGACCTCGGTGAAGCCGCGCGCCTCGAACCAGCCGCGCAGTGCCGCCTTGATCCGGCCGCGCGCCGCGAGGAACGGACGGCGGGCGCGGTGGCGCTCGGCGCCCCACCAGGGCGAGGGGGCGGGCGGGAGCGTCGGCATCGATGTCGCCTCTTCCTTTTCCGAGCCGAAAATGCAAGGAGAGACGCCATCCGCGGCCGGGGCGATCCCGGACCCGAACGACATCCATTGCACGGACCCCGATACACAATGGTCAAGGTCATCGCCAGCCAGATCCGCAAGGGCAACATCGTCGAACTCGACGACAAGCTCCACGTGGTCCTCACCTCCGAGAACTTCCACCCGGGCAAGGGCACCCCGACGACGCAGATCGACATGCGCCGCATCGCCGACGGCGTGAAGGTGTCGGTGCGCTACAAGACCACCGAGCAGGTCGAGCGCGCCTTCATCGACGAGCGGCCCTACACCTTCCTCTACGAGGACGACGAGGGCTTCGCCTTCATGAACATGGCGAGCTACGAGCAGATCTCGGTGCCGAAGGACGTCGTCGGCGACCGCGCGCCGTTCCTGGCCGAGAACATGGAATGCCACGTCGGCGTCTACAACGACGTGCCGATCTCGATCGAGCTGCCGGCGCGCGTGATCCTCGAGGTCACCGAGACCGAGCCGGTCGTGAAGGGCCAGACGGCGGCCTCGTCCTACAAGCCCGCGCTGCTCTCGAACGGCGTGCGCACCATGGTGCCGCCCTTCGTCACCGCCGGCACCCGCATCGTGGTGATGACCGAGGACGCCTCCTACGTCGAGCGCGCCAAGGACTGACCGGTCGGCCGATCGATACGATCGAACGCGACGGGCGGTGGCCGAGGGGCCGCCGCCCGTTTCCGTTTTCGAGGGGGTCGTACCTGTCTCGTAAAGTCCCGACTGGTCTGGACTTCACGAGGTTTCGGCCTTGCGGCCGGCGCCCGGTCGGGCGCTTCTCGCCCCCAACGCTCCGACCACGGATCGGAGCGTTGCGAGCTCGGTATCAGTCCTCGATCGGCACCAGCACCGGGCCGCGCATCGTGAACACGACCGCGCCGTCCTGGTTGGTGCCGACGGCCTCGTTCTCGACGATCGCCCAGCCGGGCCGGCTCTTCAGGCGGCGCTTGGCGCGCCAGGTGTTGACGTAGGTGACGGTGTCGCCGGGGCGGACGGGCCGGGTCCAGCGGATCTCGTCGAGGCCGGGCGAGATGCCGGCGAGCGTGCCCATGGCCTTCACGTAGTCGACCGTCACCCGCATCCAGGCCGCCGCCGTGTGCCAGCCGGAGGCGACGAGGCCGCCGAAGTGGCTGGCGGCGGCGGCGTCACGGTCGAGATGGAAGGGCTGCGGGTCGTAGCGGCGGGCGAAGTCGAGGATGGCCGCCTCGGTGAAATGGTGGCTGCCGACGGTGGTCGGGGCGTCGAGGGCGATGTCGTCGAAGCGCATGGCGGTCACCTCCCGACGATCAGCGTGGCGTTCATGGTGAGCACGGTGTCGCCGTGCTGGTTGGTCACCGCGAAGGCGGTCTCGACGTAGCCGCGGTCGCCGCGCGAGGAGGGCCGGACCTCCTTCACCGCGTAGGTCCCGGCGAGCACGTCGCCGACCAGGACCGGCTTCGCCCATTTCAGGTCGGTGACGGCGCCCGAACCCATCGACTTCGCGCCGGCGAGCAGATGGTCTACCAGCTGGCGCATCAGCAGCGAGGCGGTGTGCCAGCCGGAGGCGGCGTGGCCGCCGAGCGGGGAGGCGCGGCCGGCGGCCTCGTCGAGATGGAACGGCTGGGGATCCCAGGCGGAGGCGAAGGCGACGACCTCGTCGCGCTCGATCGGGACGGTGCCGAGCGATCCGGTCTCGCCGGCGGCAAAGCTGTCGTAGCCGCGCAACCCTGGGGCGGCGGTTGCGGGTTCGGGTCTGTCGTCCATGTGGTCCTTCCCCGGTTCGGCACCTTCCCACCGCCATAGCAGAGCGCCCGGGGGCCGGCCAGACGTATAGGTGACGTTCGCGGAAGGTTGATCGCCCGGGGGTGATCGGGTGGGTGTGCCATGGGACGGCATGGGCGAGGCGGGCGCAGCCTGGAAAGCCGCCGCTGCCGCCGCATCCGGCATTGCACCATCCGCAATTCGCCCTGTGGAAAACCGCGGCGTTCCGGGCGGCGCCGGATTCGTGAACCTCTTGTTAACGCTAACCAAGGTTGAATGCGACGAGGTCCCGGAACAGGTCCGGGGCGCCGGTCGGTCGCGTTGACGCCCATAGATGCCCATGTTATCCCAAACCTACCGGACGGCGCGTCGCGGCCTCCCGAACAGGGCAGGGGTCGACGCGGGCGGGCGCAGCCCGGACGGCCGGAGTTCCAGTCCACCAGCCCGCGCGGATCGCGCCGGGTGCGAGCGTGGCGCCGACACGGTCCGGCGCGCGTCGACGTTGTGCCGGGTTTCGAGTTCCGCCGCCGCCGCGGGGGCCGAGGGGAACGATGAACGGGTTCGTGTCGCGCTTCACCAATCGGATCGACCGGAAGGGACGGGTTTCCGTGCCGGCGTCGTTCCGTCAGGTGCTGTCGCGCGACGGCTTCGAAGGGCTCTACTGCTATCCCTCGCTCGACATGATGGCGGTGGACGCCGGCGGCAACGGCCTGCTCGGCGAGATCGAGAAGCGGCTCGCCCGCTTCGAGCCCTTCACGGAAGAGCACGACTATCTCTCGACGGCCTTCTACGGTCTGTCGGAGCGGCTGACGATGGACCCGGAGGGCCGCATCGGCCTGACCGACACGCTGATCGAATTCGCCGGGATCGGCGAGGAGGTCACCTTCGTCGGCCAGGGCTACAAGTTCCAGATCTGGGAGCCGAAGCGCTACCTCGAGCACGAGGCCGAGGCGCGCCGGCGTGCGCTGGCGCTGAGGCGTCCGGGCGCGGCACCCCGGCCGGCCGGGGAGGGCGCGGAATGACCGACGTCGCCGCCCCGCACGTCCCCGTCCTCCTCGCCGAAGTCCTCGACGCCCTGCAGCCGGTCGCCGGCGGCACCTTCGTCGACGGCACCTTCGGCGCCGGCGGCTACACCCGCGCCATACTCGCCGCTGGCGCCGCCCGCGTGATCGGCATCGACCGCGACCCGACGGCGGTGGCGCGCGGCCGCGACCTGGCGGCGGCCGAGGCCGGCCGCTTCGCGATCGTCGAGGGCCGCTTCTCCGAACTCGACGCCCATGCCGCCGACGCGGGGGCGGTCGACGGCGTCGTGCTCGACATCGGCGTCTCCTCGATGCAGCTCGACGAGGCCGAGCGCGGCTTCTCGTTCCGCACCGACGGCCCGCTCGACATGCGCATGAGCCTCGCGGGCCCGAGTGCGGCGGACGTGGTCAACACGGCCGACGAGCGCACGCTCGCCCGCATCCTCCAGGTCTACGGCGAGGAGCGCCAGGCCGGCCGGATCGCCCGCGCGATCCTCAGGCGGCGCGCCGAGGAACCGCTGACGCGCACGCGCGACCTCGTCGCGGTCTGCGAAGGCGTGCTCGGCGGCAAGCGCTTCGGCGAGGCCCATCCGGCGACGCGGACGTTCCAGGCGATCCGCATCCACGTCAACGGCGAGCTCGACGAACTGGTCGGGGCGCTCGCCGCCGCCGAGCGGCTGCTGCCCGAGGGCGGGCGGCTCGCGGTGGTGACCTTCCATTCGCTCGAGGACCGCATCGTCAAGCGCTTCTTCGCCGAGCGCAGCCGTACCCACGCCCAGGGGTCGCGCCACCTGCCCGACGTCGCGGTGCCGCCGCCGACCTTCCGCCTCGAGGCGCGCCAGCCGGTGGAGCCGGGTCCGGCCGAGACCGACGCCAACCCGCGCGCCCGCTCGGCCAAGCTGCGCTTCGGCCTGCGCACCGCGGCGCCGGCGCGCGACCTCGACGGCGCGGCGCTCGGCCTGCCCGTGCTCGAAACCGAACGCCGGAGGGGGCGGGGATGAAGCGCACCGTCAACGCCCTGCTGGTCGCCCTGATGGTCCTGTCGGCGGCCGCCGTCTACGACATGAAATACGAGGCCGAACTCGCCGCCGAGAACGTCCACAAGGTCGAACGCGACATCGAGCGCGAGCGCGCCGCGCTGAGCCTGCTCAAGGCCGAGTGGAGCGTCCTGACCCAGCCGGGCCGCCTGCAGGACCTCGCCGAGCGCCACGCCGACATCCTGAAGCTGACGCCGATGACGGCCGACCACATCGTCACCCTCGCCGACATTCCCGCCAAGCCGGTCGAACCGGCGCCCGACGTCTCGGGCACCGACGACGCCGTGCCGCACGGGCCGGCGCAGCGCTCCGCCTCCGCCGGCCGTCCCGGCCACGACAAGATCCGCTGAGGAGGCCGCCGATGCCGAACGCTCCCTCCCTGCCGACCGCGAGCAAACTGCGGGCGCTGCTGCCCTGGCGCCGCCGCGCCGTGCGCCGCGAGAAGCCGTCGCCGGGCGACACCACGCGCAGCCGGCTGATCCTGGCGATGGGCGCCTTCGTGCTGGTCTACGGCACGATCGGGGCACGGCTGGTGCAGTTCGGCCTCGCCGAGCCGGCCGACCCGGCAGTGCTCGGCAACGCCCAGGCCGCGATCGCGGCGGCGCGGCCGGACATCGTCGACCGCAACGGCGAGATCCTCGCCACCGACATCAAGACCGCCTCGCTCTACGCCGAGCCGCGCCGCATCGTCGACCCCGACGAGGCGACCGAACTGCTCGGCACCGTGTTCCCCGAACTCGGCACCGATGCGACGCGCCAGAAGCTGGCCTCGCGCCAGGGCTTCGTCTGGCTGAAGCGCGAGATCACGCCGCAGCAGCAGGAGGCGGTGCACAAGCTCGGCCTGCCGGGCATCGGCTTCCTGTCGGAGAGCAAGCGCTTCTATCCCTCGGGCCGGTCGGTCGGCTACGTGGTCGGCCACGTCAACATCGACAACCAGGGCATCGCCGGGATCGAGAAGTACATCGACGACCAGTGGCTCGGCGACCTGCACAAGCTCGGCTTCGCGATGACGCCGAACCTCGAGCCGATCAAGCTGACGCTCGACCTGCGCGTCCAGCACGTGCTGCACGACGAACTGTCGTCGGCGATGGAGCGCTACACCGCGATCGGCGCCGCCGGCGTGGTGATGAACGTCAAGACCGGCGAGGTGGTGGCGATGGCCTCCATGCCGGACTACGACCCGAACAACCCCGTCGAGGCGCTCGACCCGAACAAGATGAACCGGGCCTCGGCCGCCGTGTTCGAGATGGGCTCGACCTTCAAGCTGTTCGCCACCGCGATGGCGCTCGATTCGGGCAAGGTCAGGCTGACCGACAGCTTCGACGCCTCGGCGCCGCTCCGGATCGGCGGCTTCACCATCCACGACTTCCATGGCAAGCACCGCGTGCTGACGGTGCCCGAGGTGTTCATCTATTCCTCCAACGTCGGCACCGGCAAGGAGGCGCTCCGGGTCGGGCAGGCCGGCCAGCAGGAGTTCCTGCGCCGCATCGGCCTGATGGACAAGGTGCCGACGGAACTGCCGGAGATCGCCCGCCCGATCCTGCCGAAGCGCTGGTCGGACCTCGTCACCGTGACCGTCTCGTTCGGCCACGGCATCTCGGTGTCGCCGCTCGCCACCGCGATGTCGGCCTCGGCGGTGATGAACGGCGGCCTCCTGATCCCGCCGACCTTCTTCCCGCGTTCGGAGGAGAAGGCGCGGCTGATGGCGACGCGCGTCCTCAAGCAGCAGACCTCGGACGAGATGCGCTACCTGATGCGCCTCAACGTGCTGAAGGGCTCGGGCACGCGCGCCAACATCCCGGGCTACCGGGTCGGCGGCAAGACCGGCACGGCCGAGAAGGTCGTCAACGGCCGCTATTCCGCCAACAAGCGCTTCAACGCCTTCCTCGCCAGCTTCCCGATCGACGACCCGCAGTACCTGGTGCTGGTGGTGCTCGACGAGCCGAATCCGGAGAAGCCCGGCGTCGGCGCGACCGCCGGCCTGAACGCCGCGCCGACCGCGTCCAACGTCATCAGCCGCATCGCCCCGATGCTCGGCGTCATGCCGCGCTTCGACGACGCCGACCGGCCGTTGATGGTCTCGTTCTGACGCCGCCGGTCCTCCGGGGCCGGCGGACGTCGTCGTCTCGTTTCGTTGCGTGGGCTCGGGCGTCGCCGACGTCCTCATTTCGATCACGAAGGCCGGGCAGCGTGCCGGCCGCTCCGGACAGGGAGCCGTCAAACCGCTCCGAGGGACCACCGATGAAACTTGCGGAACTCGCCCCCGACATCCTCACGCCCGACCCGGCGCTCCGGCGCATGGTGATCACCGGCGTGACCGCGGACAGCCGCGAGGTCCGGCCGGGCACGCTGTTCGCGGCGCTGCCGGGCACCAAGGTCCAGGGCTCCGCCTACATCCCGCAGGCGGTCGAGCGCGGCGCGGCGGTGATCCTGACCGGCTCGAACGACGACGTGCCGCTGGAACTGCCGGTGCCGGTGCTGCGCGATCCCGACCCGATGCGCCGCTTTTCCCGCTTGGTCGCGCGCTTCTACGCGCCGCAGCCGAAGACGGTGGTGGCGGTGACCGGCACCAACGGCAAGACCTCGGTCGCCGCCTTCGTCCGCCAGATCTGGGAGAAGACCGGCAAGGCCGCCGCCTCGATCGGCACCATCGGCGTCGTCGCCAAGGGCGAGACCCGCTACGGCAACATGACGACGCCCGACCCGGTGACGCTGCACCGGACGCTGCGGGACCTCAGGGCCGAGGGCATCGACCACGTCGCGATGGAGGCGTCTTCGCACGGGCTGATCCAGCGCCGGCTCGACGGCCTGACCATCTGCGCCGGCGCCTTCACCAACCTCTCGCGCGACCACCTCGACTACCACGGCTCCATGGACGGCTACATGGCCGCCAAGATGCGCCTGTTCGACACGGTGCTGGAGCCGGGCGCGGGCGCCGTGGTCAACCTCGACGACCGTTACGGCGAGGCCTTCGCCGCGGCGGCCCGGATCTCCGGCCTCGATCTGATGACGGTCGGCGCGCAGGGGGCGGCGATCCGCATCCTCGACGTCGCCCGCGACGGCTTCGCGCAGGTGGTGACGGTCGACGTCGGCGCGGGACCGCGCACCGTGCGGGTGCCGCTGGTCGGCGCCTTCCAGGTCTCGAACGCGCTGGTCGCCGCCGGCCTCGCCGCCGCCGGCGGGGCGGTGACGCTGGCCGAGGCGCTCGACGCGGTGTCCTCGATCGAGGGCGCCCAGGGCCGGCTCGAGCTCGTCGCCCACGCGCCGTCCGGCGCGCCGATCTTCGTCGACTTCGCCCACACCCCGGCTGCGCTCGAAGTCGCGCTCTCGACGCTCCGGCCCTATGTCGAGGGCAAGCTGGTGGTCGCCTTCGGCGCCGGGGGCGACCGCGACCGCGGCAAGCGCCCGCAGATGGGCGAGGTGGCCGAGCGGCTCGCCGACGTTGCCATCGTCACCGACGACAACCCGCGCTCGGAGGATCCGGCCGAGATCCGCGCCGCCATCCTCGCCGCCGCGCCGTCGGCGATCGAGATCGGCGACCGCGCCGAGGCGATCCGGCGCGGCATCGCGCTGCTCGGCGACGGCGACGTGTTCCTGGTCGCCGGCAAGGGCCACGAGACCGGCCAGATCGTCGGCGACACCGTGCTGCCGTTCTCCGACCAGGAGACGGTGCGCCATTCCCTGCCCGAGGGCGTGGCCGACGACCGCGTGCTGTGGCCGGGCCGCTCCTTCCTCGCCGGCGTCGGTGGCACCGCGATCGGCGCGCTGCCGGCGGCGATCACCGGTATCTCGATCGACAGCCGCTCGGTCGAGCCGGGCGACGCCTTCTTCGCCATCACCGGCGACCGGCTCGACGGCCACGCCTTCGTCGCCGACGCGCTGCGGCGCGGCGCGGCGGTCGGCGTGATCGCCGCGGACCGACGCGGCGAGGTCGAGACCGACGGCGCGCTGGTGGCGGTCGACGACGTGCTCGCGGGCCTGCGCCGCCTCGCCGCCTACGCCCGGCTGCGGACGAAGGCCAAGGTGGTCGCGGTGACCGGGTCTGTCGGCAAGACCTCGACCAAGGAGGCGCTGCGCGCCGCCCTGTCGGGCTCGGGCGCGGTCCACGCCTCGGTCGCCTCGTTCAACAACCACTGGGGCGTGCCGCTGACGCTCGCCCGGATGCCGAAGAACGTCGCCTACGGCGTGTTCGAGATCGGCATGAACCACGCCGGCGAGATCACCCCGCTGACCCAGCTGGTGCGCCCGCACGTGGCGATCGTGACCAACGTCGCGGCCGTGCACCTCGAGCACTTCCCCGACGAGGCCGGGATCGCGCGCGCCAAGGCGGAGATCTTCACCGGGCTCGAGCCCGGCGGCACCGCGATCGTCAACGGCGACAACCGCTGGGCCGGCCTGCTCGCCGACGCCGCCCGCGAGCAGGGCGCCACCGTGATCCGCTTCGGCGAAGTGGCGGACGCCGACGCGAGGCTGATCAAGTTCGCCCTGCACGAGGAGTGCTCGGCGGTGACCGCCGACATCCTCGGCGAGACGGTGAGCTACAAGATCGGCGCGCCGGGCCGGCATCTGGTCGACAACTCGCTGGCGGTGCTGGCCGCCGTCAAGCTGGTCGGCGCGGACTTGAGCCGCGCGATGATGGCGCTGCAGCGGCTGGAGCCGCCGAAGGGCCGCGGCAAGCGCCACACCCTCAGGATCGGCGGCGGCGCCGCGACGCTGATCGACGAGAGCTACAACGCCAACCCGACCTCGATGCGGGCGGCGATCGCGCTCCTGAAGCAGGCGCGCGCCGAGGGCGGCCGCCGCATCGCGGTTCTCGGCGACATGCTGGAACTCGGACCGGAGTCGCCGGCCCTCCACGCCGGCCTGCTCGGTCCGCTCACCGATGCCGGCGTCGATCGCGTGTATTGCGCGGGTCAGCAGATGCGCGAACTCTGGAAACTCTTGCCCCGCCCGATGCGGGGATCGTATGCGGAGACGTCGGCGGGCCTCGAATCACTGGTCGACGACGTTCGCGCCGGCGACGTGATCATGGTCAAGGGCTCGCTCGGCAGCCGCATGGGTCCGCTGGTCGAGGCCCTGATCAAGCGTCACGGCGAACCGTCGAGCGGTCGCTGAAGCCTGCCCACGAACGCCGCGGAGAACGACGAAAGATGCTGGTCTATCTGGCCGAACTGGCAGGTCAGGTCTCGGTCCTGAACGTGTTCCGGTACATCACCTTCCGGACCGGAGCCGCGGTGATGACCGCGCTGCTGTTCGTCTTCCTGTTCGGCCCCGGCATCATCGCCTCCCTGCGCGTGCGCCAGGGCAAGGGCCAGCCGATCCGCGCCGACGGCCCGCAGAGCCACCTCACCAAGAAGGGCACGCCCACCATGGGCGGCCTGATGATCCTGTCGGGCTTCCTGGTCTCGACCCTGCTCTGGGCCGACCTTCGGAACCCCTACGTCTGGACCGTTATCGTCGTCACCTTCGCCTTCGGGTCGATCGGCTTCTACGACGACTACCTCAAGGTCACCAAGCAGTCGCACAAGGGCTTCTCGGGCAAGGCCCGGCTCGGCCTCGAGGCGCTGATCGCCGGCCTCGCGTGCCTGGTGATCGCCGAGGCGGGCCAGCCGCATTTCGCGACCTCGCTGGCCTTCCCGTTCTTCAAGGACGTGCTGCTCGACCTCGGCTGGTTCTTCATCCCGTTCGGCGCCTTCGTGGTGGTGGCGGCCGGCAACGCCGTGAACCTCACCGACGGCCTCGACGGCCTCGCCATCGTGCCGGTGATGATCGCCTGCGCCTCGTTCGGCCTGATCGCCTACGTCGCCGGCAACGCGGTTTTCGCCTCCTACCTGCAGATCCACTTCGTCGCCGGCACCGGCGAGCTGGCGGTGATCTGCGGCGCCGTGCTCGGCGCCGGCCTCGGCTTCCTGTGGTTCAACGCCCCGCCGGCGGCGATCTTCATGGGCGACACCGGCTCGCTGGCACTCGGCGGCCTGATCGGCACCATCGCCGTCGCCACCAAGCACGAGATCGTGCTGGCGATCATCGGCGGCCTGTTCGTGCTGGAGGCGCTGTCGGTGATCATCCAGGTCGGCTCCTTCAAGATGACCGGCAAGCGCGTCTTCAAGATGGCGCCGATCCACCACCACTTCGAGCATCTCGGCTGGACCGAGGCGCAGGTGGTGATCCGGTTCTGGATCGTCTCGGTGGTGCTGGCGCTGATCGGTCTCGCCACCCTGAAGCTGCGTTGAGGAAGGATCGCCCGTTGATTCCGATCACCACGTACAACGGCCGGCGCGTGGCGGTGTTCGGCCTCGGCGGCTCGGGCCTCGCCACCGCGGAGGCGCTCGCCGCCGGCGGCGCCGAGGTCGTGGCCTACGACGACGGCGAGGCGGCCCGCGAGGCCGCGGCCGTGCGCGGGCTGACGGTCGCCGACTGGCGCGAGTCGGAGTTCTCGGCCTTCGCCGCGCTGGTGCTGGCGCCGGGCGTGCCGCTGACCCATCCCGAGCCGCACTGGTCGGTCAAGCTCGCCCGCGAGGCCGGCGTCGAGGTGATCGGCGACGTCGAGCTGTTCGCGCGCGAGCGGCGGGCGGTCAGCCCGGCCTCGCCCTTCGTGGCGATCACCGGCACCAACGGCAAGTCGACCACCACGGCGTTGATCGCGCACATCCTGCGCGCCGCCGGCCGCGACGTCGAGATCGGCGGCAACTTCGGGCCGGCGGTGCTGGGCCTCCGCGAACTGGCGCCGGAGCGGACCTACGTCGTCGAGTGCTCCTCGTTCCAGCTCGACCTCGCCCCGACGATCGACCCGACGGTCGGCATCCACCTCAACCTCTCCGAGGACCACCTCGACCGCCACGGCTCGATCGAGGCCTACGCCGCCGCCAAGGAGCGCCTCGTCGCCGGCGCCCGCGTCGCGGTGGTCGGCATCGACGATCCCTGGTCGCTCGCGATGGCCGAGCGGCGCGAGGCGGCGGGGGGCGAGACGCTTCGGATCTCCACCATGGGCGCGGTCAAGACCGGCGTCTGGGCGGTCGGCGGCCGGGTGATCGAGCCGCGCGGCCTCGCCCAGACGGTGGTCGCCGACATGCACACCCATCCGGTGCTGAAGGGCGTCCACAACGCCCAGAACGCCGCCGCCGCGGTCGCCGCGGTGCGCGCGCTCGGCCTCGGCCTCGACGAGGTCCGCTCCGGGCTGATGAGCTTCCCGGGCCTCGCCCACCGAATGGAGCCGATCGGCCGGGCCGGCCGGATCGTCGTCGTCAACGACAGCAAGGCCACCAACGCCGACGCCGCGGCGCGGGCGCTGGCGAGCTTCGAGCGGATCTGGTGGATCGCCGGCGGCAAGCCGAAGACCGGCGGCATCGACTCGCTGGCGCCGTATTTCCCGCGGATCCGCAAGGCCTACCTGATCGGCGTCGCCGCCGAGGCCTTCGCCGCGACGCTGGCGGCCGCGGGCGTGCCGCACGCGATCGTCGGAACGATGGACGCGGCGGTCGCCGCCGCGGTCGCCGACGCGGTCGCCGACGGCGGCGAGGGCACGGTGCTGTTGTCGCCGGCCTGCGCGTCCTTCGACCAGTACCGGAACTTCGAGGTCCGCGGCGAGCACTTCCGCTCGCTGGTCGCCGCCGATCCGGCGGTCGGTCCGTTCTGAGGAGAGCGTGCGATGGTCTCCCGTGCCGAACGAAGCCGTGTCGCCGACTGGTGGTTCACCGTCGACAAGCTGCTGCTGACCGCCTTCCTGGCGCTGATCTTCGGCGGCATCGTGCTGTCGCTGGCCGCCTCGCCGGCGGTCGCCGAGCGCATCGGCATCCAGGACAGCTACTACTTCGTCAAGCGGCAGGCCTTCTTCGCCGTGCCCGGCATCGTCGCGATGATCGGGGTGTCGTTCATGGACGCCCGCCAGATCCGCCGCTTCGCCATGATCGGCTTCGGCATCTGCGTGGTGCTCTTGGTGGCGACGCTGTTCATCGGCCCGGAGATCAAGGGCTCGCGGCGCTGGCTCGACCTCAAGGTGATCTCGATCCAGCCGTCCGAGTTCATGAAGCCGATGTTCGCCGTGGTGATCGGCTTCCTGCTCGCCGAGGCGCAGAAGCGGCCGGACGTGCCGGGGCGGGTGTTCTCCTTCATGGTGCTCGGCATCGTGGTGGCGCTGCTGGTGGCGCAGCCGGACTTCGGCCAGACCATGCTGACCTGTCTCGCCTGGGCCGGCCTCCTGTTCCTCGCGGGCATGTCGTGGTTCTGGATCTTCGGTCTCGCGGGGGCCGGCGTCGGCGGCATCCTGGCGGCCTATTCGCTGGTGCCGCACGTCAGGAGCCGCATCGACCGCTTCCTCAACCCGGAGCAGGGCGACACCTATCAGGTCTCGACCGCGCAGGAGGCCTTCGTCAACGGCGGCTGGTTCGGCACGGGCCCCGGCGAGGGCACCTTCAAGCGCATCCTGCCCGACAGCCACACCGACTTCGTGTTCGCCGTGCTCGGCGAGGAATTCGGCCTCGTGCTCTGCATGGCGCTCGCCGGCCTGTTCGCCTTCACGGTGCTGAGGGCCTTCTCCCACGCGGTCCGCGAGAGCGATGCCTACGTGCGGCTCTCGACCGCCGGCCTCGCCATCCTGTTCGGCCTGCAGTCCTGCATCAACATGGCGGTGAACCTGCACCTGATGCCGGCCAAGGGCATGACGCTGCCGTTCATCTCCTACGGCGGTTCGTCGCTGATCGCGGTGGCGATGTCGATGGGCATGCTGCTGGCGCTGACCCGGCGCCGGCCCGAGCAGACCCGCTACGTCGCGCCGATCCGCTACCACGCCCTCGGCACGCAGGCCTGATCCGGCGATGGGCTCGACCTTCCTGATCGCCGCCGGCGGCACCGGCGGCCACCTGTTCCCGGCCGAGGCGCTCGCGCACGAACTCGGCCGCCGCGGCCACGTGGTGCACCTCGCCACCGACCACCGCGCCACCGACTACGGCCGCGACTTCCCGGCCGCGGCCGTGCACGTCGTCGCCTCCGCCACCTTCGGCGACCGCTCGCCGCTCGGACTCGCGCGCTCGGCCGTGCGGATCGCCACGGGCCAGTTGCAGTCGCTGGCACTGGTCGGTCGGCTGAAGCCGGCGGCCGCGATCGGCTTCGGCGGCTATCCGACCCTGCCGCCGCTGCTGGCGGCGTCGCTGCGCGGCGTGCCGACCGTCGTGCACGAGGCCAACGCGGTGATGGGCCGGGCCAACCGCTTCCTCGCCCGCCGCACCACCGCGGTGGCGACGTCCTTCGCGACGACGCGCCTGCTCGACGATCCCGCCAAGGCGGTGACGACCGGCAACCCGGTGCGCCCGCGCGTGGTCGCGGCCGCCTCCCCCTACGACGTGCCGGCCGCGGCCGGGCCGTTCCGCCTCGTCGTGTTCGGCGGCAGCCAGGGCGCGCGGGTGTTCTCCGAACTGGTTCCGCCGGCGCTGGCGCTGCTCGCGCCCGACCTCGGCGCCCGGCTCCGGCTGGTGCAGCAGGTCCGGCCGGAGGACATGGCGCGGGTGCGCGCGGGCTATTCCGAGCTCGGCATCGAAGCCGAACTGCTGTCCTTCTTCCCCGACCTGCCCGAGCGCATCGCCGGCGCCCATCTGGTGGTGTGCCGCTCCGGGGCGTCGTCGGTGTCGGAACTCGCCGTCATCGGCCGGCCCTCGATCCTGGTGCCGCTGCCGCACGCGCTCGACGCCGACCAGAAATCCAACGCGCTCGAGCTGGAGCGCGCCGGCGGCGCGCTGATGGCCGAGCAGGCGAGCCTGACGCCCGACGTGCTCGCCGGCCACCTCTCCACCCTGATGAACGACCCCGGCCGGCTCGCCGCCATGGCCACCGCCGCGCGCGGCGAGGGACGGCCCGACGCGGTGCAGCGTCTCGCCGACCTCGTCGAGCACGTCGGCGCCGGCGGCCGCCCCGCCGACTTCGCCCGAGGACGCCCGACCCCATGAAGATGCCCCACGACATCGGCCCCGTGCATTTCGTCGGCATCGGCGGCATCGGCATGAGCGGCATCGCCGAGGTGCTGAACAACCTCGGCTACCGCGTCCAGGGTTCGGACGTCGCCGAGGGCTACAACCTCGAGCGCCTGCGCAAGGCCGGCATCGCCGTCACCGTCGGCCACAAGGCCGAGAATCTCGGCCTCGCCGAGGTGGTGGTGGTGTCCTCGGCGATCAAGCGCGACAATCCCGAACTGGTCGCGGCGCGCGAGCGCCACCTCGCCATCGTGCGGCGCGCCGAGATGCTGGCCGAGCTGATGCGCTTCAAGCAGGCGATCGCGATCGGCGGCACCCACGGCAAGACGACCACGACCTCGATGGTGGCCGCGCTGCTCGACGCCGGCGGGCTCGACCCGACCGTGATCAACGGCGGCATCATCAACGCCTACGGCACCAACGCCCGCATGGGCGCCGGCGACTGGATGGTGGTGGAGGCCGACGAGAGCGACGGCACCTTCGTCAAGCTGCCGGCCGACGTCGCCATCGTCACCAACATCGACCCCGAGCACCTCGACCACTACGGCTCGTTCGACAACGCCCGCGCCGCCTTCAAGCAGTTCGTCGAGAACGTGCCCTTCTACGGCTTCGCGGTGATGTGCCTCGACCATCCCGAGGTGCAGGCGCTGGTCAGCCGGATCGAGGACCGCCGCATCCTGACCTACGGCGCCAACCCGCAGGCCGACGTGCGCTTCACCGACCTGCGCTTCGAGAGCGGGGCGTCGCGCTTCTCGGTGGAGATCCGCAACCGCATCACCGGCACCTCGGAGATCATCCAGGCGCTGGAACTGCCGATGCCGGGCCGCCACAACGTCTCCAACGCCACCGCCGCGGTGGCGGTGGCGCGCCAGCTCGGCATTCCCGCCGACGCGATCCGGCGCGGCCTCGCCGCCTTCGGCGGCGTCAAGCGCCGCTTCACCCGCACCGGCGTCTGGAACGGCGTCACCGTCTACGACGACTACGGCCACCACCCGGTCGAGATCATGGCGGTGCTGAGGGCCGCGCGCGAGAGCGCCACGGGGCGCGTGGTCGCCGTGGTGCAGCCGCACCGCTACAGCCGCCTCGCCAGCCTGTTCGCCGACTTCTGCAAGTGCTTCAACGACGCCGACACGGTGTTCGTCGCCGACGTCTACGCCGCCGGCGAGCAGCCGATCGAGGGGGCCGACAAGGCCTCGCTGGTCGCCGGCACCAAGGCGGCCGGCCACCGCGACGCGCGCGTGCTCGAGGGGCCGGAGACGCTGGCCGCGCAGGTGATCGGCACGGTCGGACCCGGCGACATCGTGGTCTGCCTCGGCGCCGGCAGCATCACCACCTGGGCCTACGCCCTGCCGAAGCAGCTCTCCGAACTGTCGGTCTCGCGCGGGGGACCGGCATGAACGGCGCGGCGCTGATCGCGCGGCTCGGCGACCTCTCGGCCATCCGCGGTCGGATCGAGCCGGAGCGGGCGCTGAAGGACCTCGTGTGGTTCCGCGCCGGCGGTCCGGCCGAGGTGCTCTACCAGCCGGCCGACGAGGATGACCTCCGCGCCTTCCTGCCGAAGGTGCCGGCCGACGTGCCGGTGACCGTGATCGGCCTCGGCTCCAACCTCATCGTCCGCGACGGCGGCGTGCCGGGCGTGGTGATCCGGCTGTCGGTGCGCGGCTTCGGCGGGGTCGAGCGGCTGGGCGCGACGCGGCTGAAGGTCGGTGCCGGCGTGCCGGACAAGCATCTCGCGGCGACCGCGCTCGACGCCGGGCTCTCCGGTTTCGCCTTCTACCACGGCATCCCCGGTGGCATCGGCGGCGCGCTCAGGATGAACGCCGGTGCCCACGGTGCCGAGACGCGCGAGCGGGTCGTCGAGGTCCGCGCGGTGACGCGTGCCGGCGAGGCGGTGACGCTCTCCAACGAAGGCATGGGCTATTCCTACCGCCATTCGGACGCGCCGGCGGAGCTGATCTTCACCGCTGCCGTCTACGAGGGCGTGCCGGCCGAGCGCGACGCGATCCGCGCCGAGATGGACGCGGTGCAGGAGCACCGCGAGAAGTCGCAGCCGATCCGCTCGCGTACCGGCGGCTCCACCTTCAAGAACCCGCCGGGGCATTCGGCCTGGAAGCTGGTCGACGCCGCCGGCTGCCGGGGCCTCCGCATCGGCGACGCCGAGGTCTCGCAGATGCACTGCAACTTCCTCATCAACACCGACGCGGCGAGTGCGCACGATATCGAGCTGCTCGGCGAGACCGTCAGGGCGCGGGTGCTGGAGACGAGCGGCGTGCGGTTGGAATGGGAGATCAAGCGGCTGGGCGTGTTCGAGCCGGGGCGGGCGGTGGAGCCGTTCCTGGGGCGGTAGCGGGGCCCGTTGGATCGGTCGACAACACGCGGGGGTGTTGGTATGATCTCCAACATGAAGGCGCGGCTGGTCCTGAGGGCGCGCGACGAGGTCGGCGACGACGCCTTCACCGAATACGTGATCTGGCAGGTGCCCGAACCGCTCCGCGGCAGCGGGCATCTCTTCAAGTACCGGATCGCCTACATCGAAGATGGCGTCTGCGTGATCCGGTACGACAACGAGGCGGGCAAGGGCGACCACAAGCACGTCGGAGATCTGGAGCTCGCCTATACGTTTCGAGGGCTGCGGCAACTGTTCCTCGACTTCGATCTCGACGTGGAAGCCTGGAGGCGGCGCACATGAGGACGATCACGATCGAAGTCGCTCCCCCGGAGATCAACCGCGCCAGGGCCATGGCCGCCTTCGCCGGCGAGGTCCAGGGCGAGTTCATCTGCTTTCCAACCTACGAACGGCTGGCCACGGTCATGAACCCGAAGCGGGTGGAGATCGTGCAGACGATGATGGGGCAGGGAGCCCTCTCGATCCGCGAGGTCGCCCGCCGTGTCGATCGCGACGTCAAGGCCGTCCACGGCGACGTGCAGAAGCTGCTCCAGACCGGCGTGCTCGAGAAGACCGACGAGGGCCGTGTCGTCTGCCCCTACGACGAGGTCCGGTTCAACTTCGGCCTGAGATCCACCGAGAACGCCGCCTGAGGCGACGCGCCACTTCGACGATCGACCACATCACGCCCCTCCCGGGCCGCAGAAGGATTCCATTCATGACCAAGCACGTCGCCGTCCTGATGGGAGGCTGGTCGTCCGAGCGACCGGTCAGCCTCAACTCGGGCAAGGCCTGCGCCGACGCGCTCGAGGAGCGCGGCTACCGCGTCACCCGCATCGACGTCGACCGCGGGATCGGGACGCTGCTCGACGAACTCCGACCCGACGTCTGCTTCAACGCCCTGCACGGCCCCTACGGCGAGGACGGAACCATCCAGGGGATCCTGGAAATCCTGGACATTCCGTATACGCACTCGGGCGTCCTCGCCTCTGCGCTGGCCATGAACAAGCCCAAGGCGAAACACGTGTTGAAGGCCGCGGGAATTCCTGTGGTCGAGCACGCGCTCGTTAACCGTTTCGATGCGGTGAAAGCGCATGTCCTGAAGCCACCCTACGTTGTCAAGCCGCCGGCGGAGGGCTCCAGCTTCGGCGTGCTGATCGTGCCGGCCGACTCGCCCGCGCCGCCGCAGCAGCTCGGCACCGACGCCTGGCCCTACGGCGACAACGTCATGGTGGAACGCTACATTCCCGGCCGCGAGCTGACCTGCGGCGTGATGGGCGACGACGCCCTCGGGATCATCGAGGTGGTGCCGACCGGCGAGGGCTTCTACGACTACGACGCGAAATACCGGCCGGGCGGATCCCGGCACATCCTGCCGGCCCCGCTTTCACCCTTTATTTACCAAAATGTCCAAAGACTGGCCTTAGAGGCGCATCGGGCCCTCGGGTGTCGCGGAGTGAGCCGGGCCGACTTCCGGTTCGACGACCGCGGCGACGGGACCGGCGAGGTCTACTGCCTGGAAGTCAACACCCAGCCGGGCATGACCGCGACGTCGCTGGTTCCGGAGATGGCGGCGCACGCCGGCATCGAGTTCGGGGCCCTGGTGAGTTGGATCGTGGAGGACGCGAGTTGCAAGCGCTGACGTCACGGTGGTTCGGGCGCGCCAGGGGACAGGGCCTTTCCGGCCTGATCCCCGGACGACGCGGCGTCGCCCGGCTCCATCGGCAGCCGGTGTGGCGGGCGGCGGGCTTCCTCGGACGCCTGCCGCGCGGCGCCGGCCTGACGGCCTCGGTGCTCTACCTGATCGCCTGCGGCGCCTACGGCATGGTCTACTCGGGCAAGACCGAGGAAGTGTTCAACGACACCACCTCGGAGCTCGGATTCCGTGTCTCGGCCGTGCGCATCACCGGCCAGCGCGAACTCGACGAGATCGACGTGCTCGACACGCTGTCGATCCACTCCGGCCAATCGCTGTTCTTCTACGACGCGCAGGGCGCGCGCGACCGGCTCGCCGGAAATCCCTGGATCTCCAACGTCTCGGTGATGAAGTTCTATCCGGACAAGCTCCGGGTCATCATCGAGGAACGCACCCCCGCCGCGCTGTGGCAGAAGTCGCTCGACGAGCCCGTCGAGATCGTCGACGGCGCCGGCAAGGTCATCACCGACCACCTGGAAGCGCGCTTCGTCAAGCTGCCGCGCGTGATCGGCGACGGCGCCGAGACGCGCGTCCACGAGATCACCGGCCTGCTCGACGACGCCCCCGACGTCCAGAAGCGCGTGCGCGCGTCCATGCTGGTGTCGCACCGGCGCTGGGACCTGTTCCTCGACAACGGGGTCCAGGTCATGCTGCCCGAGCGGAACCCGGAGGCCGCGCTCGCCGAACTGCAGCGGCTCGAGCACGACGGCGGCCTGCTCGACCGCGACCTGACGCTGGTCGACCTGCGCCTCTCGGACCGCCTCGTGGTCCGCCTCACCGACACGGCCAAGGCCGCGCGCGACGAACTCGTCCAGGCGCGCACCAAGGCGATGAAGCAGCGGGCGAGGGACGCATGACCCAGGCTCCCGAGAACCGCGTCCAGCGCATGCGCCCGCTGCCGCCGAAGCGGCCGGTGATCGTGTCGGTGCTCGACGTCGGCACCTCCAAGATCTGCTCGGTCATCGCGCGGCTGACCCCGCGGCCGGTCGGCGACGTGCTGCCCGGCCGCACTCACGCCATCGAGGTGCTCGGCTTCGGCTACCAGCGCTCGCGCGGGATCAAGGCCGGCGCCGTGGTCGACCTCGACCAGGCGGAGAAGTCGATCCGCCTCGCCGTCGACGCCGCCGAGCGGATGGCCGGCCTGACGGTGGAATCGCTGATCGTGTCGGTGTCCTGCGGCCGGCTCGGCAGCGAGACCTTCTCGGCCGGCTTCGAGCTCTCCGGCCGCGAGGTCGGCGAGGCCGACATCCAGCGCGTGCTCGAGGTCGGCAGCCAGCACTCCGTCAAGGAGGGCCGCGCCGTCGTGCACGCGCTGCCGATCGGCTACGCGCTCGACGGCAACCGCGGCATCCGCGACCCCAAGGGCATGCTCGGCGAGCGGCTCGCGGTCGACACCCACGTCGTCACCGCCGATGCCGCCCCCTTGCGCAACCTCGAGATCTGCATCAACCGCGCCCATCTCGAGGTCGAGACCATGGTGGCCTCGCCCTACGCCTCGGGCATCGCCACGCTGGTCGACGACGAGGCCCAACTCGGCGTCGCCTGCGTCGACATCGGCGGCGGCACCACCAAGATCGCCGTCTTCGCCGACGGCCAGTTCGTCCACGTCGACGGCTTCGCCGTCGGCGGCCACCACGTCACCATGGACCTCGCCCGCGGGCTCTCGACCAAGCTGGTCGACGCCGAGCGGATCAAGACGCTGCACGGCTCGGTGATCGGGACCGACAGCGACGACCGCGACATGGTCACGGTCGAGCCGGTCGGCGACGACGACGTCGCCAACCACGTGCCGCGTTCGCAGATCGTCCAGATCAT
Organism: Oharaeibacter diazotrophicus; assembly: GCF_004362745.1. Taxonomy (NCBI): domain Bacteria; kingdom Pseudomonadati; phylum Pseudomonadota; class Alphaproteobacteria; order Hyphomicrobiales; family Pleomorphomonadaceae; genus Oharaeibacter; species Oharaeibacter diazotrophicus. The sequence goes on from NZ_SNXY01000007.1 coordinate 722,690, forward strand.
CCGCCCGCGGGTGGAGGAGATCCTCGAGGTGGTGCGCGACCGCCTGCACGGCTCCGGCTTCGCCGGCCGCGTCGGCCGCCGCATCGTGCTGACCGGCGGCGCCAGCCAGCTGACCGGCCTCACCGAACTCGCCCGCCGCATCCTCGGCCGCAACGTGCGGCTCGGGCGTCCGGTCGGGATCACCGGTCTGCCCGAGGCGGCGCGCGGCGCCGCCTTCGCCTCGGCGGTCGGCCTGCTGATCTATCCGCAGGTGGCGCAGATCGAACAATTCTCCTCCCGGCGCAAGGGACTGACGCTCGCCGCCAACGGCGGCTTCGTCTCGCGGGTCGGGCAGTGGTTCAGGGAAAGCTTCTAGGCCCCCTCGGGAGCCGACGGAGGCGTCGAAAGTGCGGTCGCTCAAACGACCGGTGCGTTGAAGAAGGTCAAAACCGGCGGCGACCGGCTGAATTGACGAGGATGCCATGTCTATCAACCTGAAGATGCCCGATCTGACGGAATTGAAGCCCCGGATCACCGTGTTCGGTGTCGGCGGCGCCGGCGGCAACGCCGTGAACAACATGATCAACGCCGGGTTGCAGGGCGTGGAGTTCGTCGTCGCCAACACCGACGCGCAGGCGCTGGCGTCCTCGCGGGCCGAGCGGCTCGTGCAGATGGGCGTCGCCGTCACCGAGGGTCTCGGCGCCGGCTCGCAGCCCGAGGTCGGCCGCGCCGCCGCCGAAGAGGTGATCGACGAGATCAACGACCACCTCGCCGGCTCGCACATGGTGTTCATCACCGCCGGCATGGGCGGCGGCACCGGCACCGGCGCCGCGCCGGTGATCGCCCGCGCGGCCCGTGAGCACGGCATCCTCACGGTCGGCGTCGTCACCAAGCCGTTCCAGTTCGAGGGCGCGCGCCGCATGCGGATCGCCGACGCCGGCATCCAGGAACTGCAGGCCGCCGTCGACACGCTGATCTGCATCCCGAACCAGAACCTGTTCCGGATCGCCAACGAGCGCACCACCTTCGCCGACGCCTTCGCGATGGCCGACCAGGTGCTCTACTCGGGCGTCGCCTGCATCACCGACCTGATGGTGAAGGAGGGCCTCATCAACCTCGACTTCGCCGACGTCCGCTCGATCATGCGCGGCATGGGCAAGGCGATGATGGGCACCGGCGAGGCCTCCGGCGACCGCCGCGCCCTGCAGGCGGCCGAGGCGGCGATCGCCAACCCGCTGCTCGACGAAGTCTCGATGAAGGGCTCGCGCGGCCTGCTGATTTCGATCACCGGCGGCAAGGACCTCACCCTGTTCGAGGTCGACGAGGCCGCGACGAGGATCCGCGAGGAGGTCGACAGCGACGCCAACATCATCCTCGGCGCTACCTTCGACGACAGCCTCGAGGGCGTGATCCGCGTGTCGGTGGTCGCCACCGGCATCGACCAGGAGGCGATCCAGGCCGGCAACACCCAGGAGAGCCGCCTCGCGGACATCTCCAGCCGCGCCGCCGCCGTCCGCCCGACGCAGGCCGCTTCGCCGGCCGCCGTGGCCGCGCAGGAGATGCGCTCGTCTTTTACCCAGCCGGCCGTGCGGCCGGCGGCGGTGCGTGAGCCGGCCCCGGCACCCGCCCCGGCTCCGACGTACGTGCCGGCGACCCCGGTTTCCGTCGCCACGGCCGCCATCGAGGCCGCGCTCGACCTGCCGAAGCCCGAAGCCGAGCCGATGCGCCCGGTGCAGTCCGCGCAGGATCCGCGCGTGACGATCGAGCCCTACCATCCGCCGATGGCGGCCTACGAGGCGCCCCGCGCGCCCGAGGCCGTCGCCCAGCCGATGGTGCCGCACGATCCCGAGCCCGCCCCGGCCCCCTACGTGCCGCCGGTGGCCGAGCGTCCGGCCGCGGCCCAGCGTCCGCGGATGCCCTCGATCGAGGACTTCCCGCCGGTGGTCCAGCGCGAGGCCCGCGCCCAGGCCGCTCCGGAGGAGCACGCCGAGCCGAACCGCCCGATGAGCATCCTGCGCCGCCTCGCCAGCGTCGGCCTCGGTCGCCGCGAGGACGAGCCGGCGCCGGTGGCCCGCCCGGCGGTGCCGCAGGCGCCCGCCGCCCGCCCGGCCGTCAACGAGTACGCCAAGCGCGCCAACCCGCAGCCGCAGGGCGCCGCCGGCCGTCTCGACCCGCAGGGCCGCGTCGCCCCGCAGCAGGCGCGCATGAGCGACGACGAGCAGCTCGAGATCCCCGCCTTCCTGCGCCGCCAGAACTGAGCGGCGCACGAGCGGAGACACGACACGGGAACGGCCCGCGGCGGAGACGCCGCGGGCCGCTTCGTTTTCCGCGTGTTGGAATTCGTTCACCGTGATCGCGACGGCGCGGCGGACGAGCGGCGAGCCGGCCCGAAATTTTCACGGATCGGGCCCACGCTGGCCGACGGGCGAGGGGAAGGGCGCGCCGCGGTGCGGCGAACGCGGGTTCCCCCGAGCGGCCGGGGGGCGCCATGGACGACATCCGATACCTCGAGTACAAGATCCTCTTGCGGCCCGAGCGCTTCTTCCATCCCGACCAGTTCGAGGTCTACTGGAAGAAGATCGCGCGGATCGCCGCCGAGCACGGCGTCGCGGTCGAGACAGCGGACCGGCCGTTCAAACGCCACGTCCGCGAGGTGCTGTTCTACGACACGCCCGACTTCGACCTCTACCGCAACGCCTTCATCCTGCGCCGTCGCACCTTCTACGACGACGGCTGGCCGGCGCCGGAGCACGAACTGACCTTCAAGTTCCGCCACCCGGACCTCGCGGAGGCGGCGAAGGTCGACGTGACGCCGCGGCTGTCGGGCGCGGCCGAGATCAAGTTCAAGTGCGAGATCCTGCCGCTCGCCGACCGGGTCGGCGCCGCCCGCCGGCTCTACTCCCACAATTGCGTGCTGACGACGCCGGGCATCGTGCTCGACGAGGGCCTCGACCGGGTGGCAGGGGTGTTCCCGGCGCTGGCGCCGCTCGCCTGCGGCGACAAGCCGGTGGCGCTCGTCAACAACCTCGCGGTCGAGGAGGTCGAGGTCGCCCCCGGCCGGCTCGACTTCGGCAAGGGCATGACCGCGAAGGCGACCGTGGCGGTCTGGCGCGACCGGGCGAGCGAACGCACGCTGGTCGGCGAATTCGCCTTCCAGGCCAAGTTCGAGCAGCTCGACGACCTCGGCCGCAAGGCGCGGCGCCGGGCCGAGGAGTTCTTCCTCGCCGCCCAGGACGGCACCGCCGAGTGGATCCAGCTCGGCACCACCAAGACCGCGCTGGTCTACGGCATCGCCGGCCGTGCGGTCGGGGGGCACGAATGAGCGAGGCCGCCGCAGCACCCGCCCGCGCCGAGACCGTCGGCCTCGGGGCGATGTTCCTGACCTTCCTCGGCGTCGGCGCGACGTCCTTCGGCGGCGGCGTGGTCGCCTATCTCCGCCATGCCCTGGTGGCGCGGCGCGGCTGGGTCGACGACGACGGCTTCATCTCCGCCCTCGAGGTGGCGCAGGCGCTGCCGGGGCTGAACGCGACCAATCTCGCGGTGATCGTCGGCGACCGGCTGCGCGGGCCGATCGGCGCGGTGGTGGCGCTGGTGGCGCTGGTGCTGCCGGGCGCGGTGGCGGTCACCGGCCTCGCCGCGGTCTACGCCGCCCATTCCGGCGACCCGCGCGTCAACGCCGCGCTGATCGGCGTCGGCGCGGCGGCGGTCGGGCTGTTGGCGGCGACCGTGGTGCAGATCGGCCGGCGGACGGTGCACGGCGCGACCGACGTCGTGCTCGCGCTCGCCACCGTGGCGGCGGTCGCCTGGCTGAAGCTGCCGCTGCCGCTGGTGCTCGTCACCCTCGGCCCGGTCGCGGTACTGCTGCACCGGCCGCGGCCGACCGGCGGGGAGGGCCGGCCATGACGGACGACAACGGCGGCGCCGGTGCCGTCTTCGCCGTGTTCGCGCTGCTCTCGGTGATGGCGGTCGGCGGCGGCGCCGCCGTGTTGCCGGAGACCCACGCGCTGGTGGTCGAGCGCCACCACTGGATGACCGCGGACGCCTTCCGCGACGCCTACGGCCTCGGGCAGGTGGTGCCCGGGCCGAACATGCTGATGGTGATGGTGATCGGCCACCAGGTCGCCGGTCTCGCGGGGGCGCTCGCCGCCATCGCCGGCTTCTTCGGGCCGTCGTCGGCGATCGCCTGGGGTGCGGGCCGGCTCTGGAACCGCTTCGCCGGATCGCCCTGGCGCGCCGCGGTCGAGCGCGGGCTGGCACCGCTGGTGGTGGGGCTGATGGCGGCCGGCACGATCGCCGTCGCCCGCACCGCGATCGACGGCGCCGCCACGGTGGCGATCGCCGTCGCGGTCTTCGCCGGGGTGCTCGGGCTGCGCCGGCTCAATCCGGCGCTCCTGGTGCTGGCCGCCGGGGTGGTGGGGCTGGGTCTCGGTCTCGGGGGGTGATACGGTGGTCGCGAGAGTTCCGGGGCGAGCGGGGACGTCTCGACAGGGCGCCGGGGCCGTGATGAACTCCGCCGTCGCCAATTCGACGGATCCCGTTGCCATGTCCCTCGTCGCCAAGATCGCCGCCGCCGCCTTCGTCGTGCTCGCCGCCCTGCCCGCCCGGGCGGCGGAGCGCTGGATGGAGATCCCCGAGCCGCCGGCGATGCCCGCCGCGGTCGAGACCGGCAACGCCGAGGTGAACGGCATCCGGATGTACTACGCGGTCTACGGCAAGGGCGCGCCCGTGCTGCTGATCCACGGCGGCCTCGGCCACGGCGACATCTGGGCCAACCAGGTCGCCGACCTCGCGCGCGATCACCAGGTGATCGTCGCCGACAGCCGCGGCCACGGCCGCTCGACCCGCACCGAGGCGCCGTTCGGCTACGACCTGATGGCCTCCGACTACGTGGCGCTGCTCGACCACCTGAAGATCGACGCGGTCGACCTCGTCGGCTGGAGCGACGGCGGCATCATCGGCCTCGACATCGCCATGAAGCACCCGGAGCGGCTGAAGCACCTGTTCGCCCACGCGGCCAACGCCACGGTCGACGGCGTCAAGCCGTCGGTGGCGACCGACCCGGTGTTCGGCGCCTACATCGAGCGCATGGGCAAGGCCTACGCCAAGATGTCGCCGACGCCCGGCGAGTACGACGCCTTCGTCGCCCAGATCTCCCACATGTGGGAGAGCGAGCCGGCCTGGACCGCCGACCAGCTGAAGACGATCCGGACGCCGACGCTGATCGTGCTCGGCGACCACGACGAGGCGATCACCCGCGAGCACACCGATTACCTCGCCGCGACCATCCCCGGCGCGAAGGAACTGATCCTCGAGGACGCCAGCCACTTCGCCATGTTGCAGGACCCCGCCGGTTACACCCAGGCGATCCGGGACTTCATCGACGCGCCGTGAGGAGCGCGGCCGTCACCAGCCGATCGCTCTCAGCCCGGCCACCACGGCGACGCCGATCGCGACGGTCGCGATCAGCGGCAGGCGGAAGGCGAGGAGGGCGGTGACGGCGCCCGCGACCGCCTCGGCCGGACCCTCGACCAGGGCCGGGGCGATCACCGCGGTGAGCACGGCCGGCGGCAGGGCGTCGAGCGCGATCCGGACGCGTCCGGTGCGCGGCAGGCGGCCGGCGAGGAACAGGCCGGCGACGCGGGTGGCGTAGGTCGCGAGGCCCATCGCCAGGATGGCGAGGAGGTTGTGCGGATCGATCGTCACGGCCGGACCTCCGCGTCGGCGGGGGCGGCGAGGACCGCGGCGAGGATGCCGGCCCCGGCGCCGGCGACGACGTACCACGCGCCCGGCACCGCGGCGTGGACCGCGACCGCGACCAGCGCCGAGGCCGCCATCACCGGGGCGGTGCGCCAGCCCTTCCAGAAGCCGAGCGCGAGGGCGATGAAGATCGCCGGGAAGGCGAAGTCGAAGCCGAAGCGCTCGGGCTCGCGGATCAGCGAGCCGAGCAGCGTGCCGAGCACGGTCATGCACTGCCAGGAGAGGAACAGGAACAGGCCGGCGCCGAACCAGAACGGCACCGTCAGCGGTCCTTCCAGGGCCCGGCGCTCGCCGACCGCCCAGACCTCGTCGGCCATGACGTGGACGGCCGGGAAGCGCAGCCAGCCGAAATGCTCGATCTTGGCCGACAGCGAGGCGCCCATCAGCACGTGGCGGAGGTTGATCAGCAGCGCGGCGAGCGCCAGCGCCGAGGCCTGGGCGGGGAAGGTCCACAGGCTCACCGCCAGGAACTGCGAGGAGCCGGCGAACACGATCGAGGACATCGCCAGCATCTCGAGCGGCGTCAGGCCCTTGGCGGCGGCCTGCTGGCCGAGCAGCAGGCCGAAGGGCACCATGGCGACGATCGCCGGCAGGATGGCGAGCATGCCGGCGCGGATCTCGGCGGCGGGTCTTCGGGCAAGGTCTCGCATCGGTCCGATCGGCTCTCCGGGTTTCGCCGCGGCGGGATAACCCGGCGCGCCCATGGCCGTCTTGGACGAAAGTGACGCCGTCACGCCACCCGGAAAGCGCCGGGGGCGACGCCGACCCGCGCCTTGAAGGCGCGGTTGAGGTGGCTCTGGTCGCAGAAGCCGCAGAGCGCCGCGACCTCGGCCGGTGGCCTGCCCCCGGCGAGCAGGCGGCGGGCGGCCCGGACTCTGCGGTCGGTCAGGAAGGCGTGCGGCGTCAGGCCGGTGGCACGCTTGAAGGCGCGGATCAGGTGGTGGCGCGACAGCCCGGCGACGCGGGCGAGCGTGTCGAGATCGACGTCGTCGCCGTGGTGGGCGTCGAGATAGTCGCGCGCGCGGGCGACGGCGTCGGGCGCGTCGGCGACGGATGTGCGGGTGACGCCGACGTCGGCGTGGCGGGCGATCAGGACGGCGTAGGCGCCGACCAGCGCCTCGTCGGCGCCGAGGGCGGAGACGCCCGATTCGAGCCGGCGGTGGGCGAGCGAGAACAGCGCCGCCGCCTCGGCGTCGGCGGCCAGCGGGCTCCGGAAGCGCGGGACGCGGTCGCGGCCGGTGACCTCGGCGGCGACGGCGCGCATCATGTCCTCGGACGGGTAGGTCATGCGGTAGGCGTAGCCGGTGTCGGCGGGCTCGCCGTCGTGGACCTCGCCGGGGTTGACGAAGCAGACCTCGCCGGGGCCGGCGTAGTGGCGCACGCCGCCGAGCCGGTAGGCCTCGCAGCCGGCCTCGATCACGCCGACCACGAAGGTCTCGTGGCTGTGCGGGGCGTAGCGGTGCTCGCGGAAGGACGCGGTCAGGCACTCGAGCCCGCCGTGGCGGGTCGCGCGAAAGAAGCGCGCGCGGTCGCCGCCGCCGAAGCTGTCGAGGTCGATCGAGGCCTGCTGGTCCATCCTCGGTTCCGTTCCGTCCGCACTCTGCCCGTGGTGACCGATCCCGTGCCGGCCGTCTTGGACGAAAATGCTCAGCCGAGCGCCGCGGACGTGACGCGCTCGACGCCGGCGGCCGCCATGTCCGCCCACGCCCGCGCCAGCGAGCCGCCGAGGTCGATGCCGCGGCAGGCGTCCTCGATCACCACGGCGGCGAAGCCGGCGGCGCGGGCGTCGATCGCGGTCCAGCCGACGCAATAGTCGGTGGCGAGGCCGACGACGAAGACGCGCTCGACGCCGCGTTCGCGCAAGTAGCCGGCGAGGCCGGTGCGGGTGGCGCGGTCGGCCTCGCGGAAGGCCGAGTAGCTGTCGACGCCGGCGTTCCAGCCCTTGCGGATCACCAGTTGGGCATGGGGCACCTCGAGGCCGGCGTGGAGTTCGGCACCGGGCGTGCCCTGAACGCAGTGGTCGGGCCAGAGCACCTGGGTGCCGTAGGCGAGTTCGGTCGTCTCGAACGGTGCCTTGCCGGGATGGGCCGAGGCGAAGGAGGCGTGCCCGGCGGGGTGCCAGTCCTGCGTCAGCACCACGTTGGCGAAGCGCCGCGCGAGGGCGTTGACGACCGGCACGACGGCGTCGCCGTCGGCGACGGCGAGGGCGCCGCCCGGGCAGAAGTCGTTCTGGACGTCGACGACGATCAGGGCGTCGGTGGGTCTGGGCGACATGGCGGTCCTCCGGTCGCAGGCGGGGCAGGGCGATCTCGTTGGTAATGCAGGCGCTGGATCGGCTCAACCCGTCCCCGCGGGCGGACGTCGTTCCGCCTCCGGGCGCTCGCCGACCGCCACGATGCGCGCTCGCGCCGATTCCCGGCGGTCGCTTGACCCGTCCGGGTTCGTGGATGAGAGTGACTCATACATTGGAGGATCGTCATGAATTGCCGGACCAATGCATTCGTCTTGGGATTTCTCGCGTTGCTCGCCTCGCCGTTGCCCGCGGCCGCCGAGACCTACAAGGTCGTGCGCGACTTCTCCTACCTGAACCCGGGCGGCGTGTGGTCCTACGGGTCCGGCGACACGGGACGCTCGTTCACGCTCGTCCCGTCCATCACGGACGGCTGCGGCACGCCCGGGGGCCGCACCGACTGCTTCAGGGTCGGGAACGCGATCGTGTACATCAACACGTCGGGCAACGCCTTCGCCGACCCCGGGTCGGGGACGGTGCTGGTGGGCGACAACGTGCTGATGCTGCATCCGGCGGACGGCGTCGACGCGATCGTGCGCTTCCGGGCGCCGCGGGCGGGGACCTACACCTTCAAGGGTTCGTACGCGATCATGGACACGAGCCCGACCGGCATCGCGCCGAAGATCTTCGTCGGGGCGACCGACGTGACCAAGGCCGCGTTCGGGAGCAAGATCGACGTCGCGCTCACCGGTCCCGGGGCGGTGCTCGCCAAGAAGAAGCCGGGCGGCTCGAAGGCCTTCACCTTCACCCGGACCCTGAAGGCCGGCCAGCCGGTCTATTTCGGCGTCAACGCCCTCGGCAACTGGCTCTTCGACAGCACCGCGCTCAAGCTGGAGGTTCGGATCGGCGATCCCTGAGTGCCGGTCGGGGGCGGCGGGGCTCAGAGGCCCCGGATCATGGCGAGCCAGCCGTCCTCGTCGATCACGGCGATCCCGAGTTCGGTGGCCTTGGCGAGCTTGGAGCCGGCGTCGCGGCCGGCGACGACGAGGTCGGTCTTCTTCGAGACCGAGCCGGCGACCTTGGCGCCGAGGCGCTCGGCGGTGGCCTTGGCCTCGTCGCGGGTCATCTTGTCGAGCGTGCCGGTGAAGACGACCGTCTTGCCGGCGACCGGGCTGTCGGTGGCGACCGGCGGCACGTCGGGTTCGACCGTGACCTCGGCGAGGAGGGCGGCGACGGCCTCGCGGTTGTGCGCCTCGGCGAAGAACGTGATCACCGCGTTGGCGACGACGTCGCCGATGCCGTCGACGGCGTCGAACTCGCGCCGGGCGTCGGAGGCAGGGTCGGCGGCGGCGATCATCGCCTCCTGGAGGTGCTCCCACGTGCCGTAGGCGCGGGCGAGCAGCTTGGCGTTCTGCTCTCCGACGTGGCGGATGCCGAGGGCGAAGACAAAGCGGTGCAGCGCGATCGTGCGGCGGGCGTCGATGGCGGCGAAGAGGTTGCGCACCGAGACGGCGCCGAAGCCGGGGATGTTCTGGAGCCGGCGGATGCCGCCGGCCTCCTCGCGGCGCTTCAGCGTGAAGATGTCGGCGGGGGTGCGGATCCAGAGGTTGGGGTCGTCGACCGCGTGGAAGAACTCGATCTGGCGATCGCCGAGGCCCTCGATGTCGAAGGCGTTGCGGGAGGCGAAGTGCTTGAGCTTCTCCACTTGCTGCGCCGGGCAGACGAGGCCGCCGGTGCAGCGGCGGCGGGCGTCGAGCCGGCCGGTCTTCTCGTTCTGCTCGCGGACGGCGTGGCTGCCGCAGGCGGGGCAGACGTCCGGGAAGCGGTAGGGCTCGGCGTCCGCGGGGCGCTTCTCCAGCACCACGTCGACGATCTGCGGGATGACGTCGCCGGCGCGCTGGACGATCACGGTGTCGCCGACGCGGATGTCGCGGCCCTCGCGGATCGGCAGGCCCGACTGGTCGAGGCCGCGGATGTAGTCCTCGTTGTGCAGCGTGGCGTTGGAGACCACGACACCGCCGACGGTGACCGGCTCGAGTTTGGCGACCGGCGTCAGGCTGCCGGTGCGGCCGACCTGAATCTCGATGTCGCGCAGGACCGTGAAGGCCTTCTCGGCCGGGAACTTGTGGGCGGTGGCCCAGCGCGGGCTGCGCGAGCGGAAGCCGAGGCGCTCCTGCAGGGCGAGGTCGTCGACCTTGTAGACCACGCCGTCGATGTCGTAGTCGAGCGCGGCGCGGTCGGCCTCGATGCCGTGGTAGTGGGCGATCAGGTCTGCGACCGAGGCGCAGCGCACCATCCTCGGGTTGACCGGGAAGCCCCAGTCGGCGAAGCGCCGGACGGTGTCGTACTGGGTGGCGGCCAGAGGGGCCGACAGGTCGCCCCAGGCGTAGGCGAAGAAGCGCAGCGGGCGCTTGGCGGTGACCTCGGGATCGAGCTGGCGCAGCGAGCCGGCGGCGGCGTTGCGCGGATTGGCGAAGACCTTGCCGCCCTCGGCGCGCATGCGCTCGTTGAGGGCGAAGAAGTCCGGCCGGGCCATGTAAACCTCGCCGCGCACCTCGACGACGTCCGGCGCGTCGGCCGGCAGCAGCTGCGGCACGTCGGCGATGGTGCGGACGTTGGCGGTGACGTTCTCGCCGGTGAAGCCGTCGCCGCGGGTGGCGGCGACCTCGAGCCGGCGGCCGACGTAGCGGATCGACAGCGACAGGCCGTCGATCTTCGGCTCGGCGGTCATCACGGGCATCTCGTCGGCGGCGAGGCCGAGGAAGCGGCGGATGGTGTCGACGAAGTCGACGACGTCGGCGTCCTTGAACAGGTTGTCGAGCGACAGCATCGGCCGGACGTGCCGCACCTCGTCGAAGGCGCCCGACGGTTCGGCGCCGACCCGCCGCGACGGGCTGTCGTCGCGCACGAGGTCGGGGAAGCGGGTCTCGACGGCGAGGTTGCGGGCGCGCAACGCGTCGTAGGCGGCGTCGGAGATCTCCGGCGCGTCCTCGCCGTGGTAGAGCGCGTCGTGGTGCGCGATCTCGGCGGCGAGCCGCGCCAGTTCGGCGGCCGCCTCCTCGAAGGTCAGCTCGTCCACGGGTTTCAGCGCCAGGGAGTTGTCCGCCATCGTGCCTTCCGGGTCCTCTGCGAGCGGGGATTTAGACGACGGCCGGGGCTGGGGATCAAGAGCGGGGCGGGGGGGAATGGTGGATGCGCCGCCGGGTGCCGCCGGCTTGGTTCGTCAGGGCGTACCACCCACGACTTGCCATGCCCACGGCGGCATGTCGCCGTTGCGCCCGGACTCCCGTGGATGGCCCGCCTGCGCGGACCAGGTCACCGAAGGAGTCGCGCCTCGTTCTCTGTGCCAGCAAGGGGAGCGCCGGTCGGTGCGCGGATGACAGCTAGGTGCGGCGGCCATTCCGCTCCCGACCCGGCTTGGTCCGCGGAGGCGGGCCATCCACGGGGTTCCGCTCGCGCCTTCCCCTCCCGGCCGGGCGGCCCCGTCGGGACGTGGATGGTCAGCCTCACGCGGACCAAGTCGGCCTTGGGGGGACAAGTCGGCTTCGGCCCCTCCGCCGATCACTCCCCGGCGATCAGCTTGTCGGCGGCGGCGCGGGCCTCGGGGGTGATGCGGCTGCCGGCGAGCATGCGGGCGATCTCCTCGCGGCGGCGGTCGGCGCCGATCGGCTGGACGCTGGTGGCGACGCGGGCGCCGCCCTCGACGGCTTCCTTGGCGATCAAGAGGTGGTTGCCGGCGCGGGCGGCGACCTGGGGGGCGTGGGTGACCGAGAGCACCTGGACGCCACCGGCGAGGCGGGCGAGGCGGGTGCCGATCGCCTCGGCGACGGCGCCGCCGACGCCGGTGTCGATCTCGTCGAAGACGAGCGTCGGCGCCGAGCCCTTGTCGGCCAGCGACACCTTCAGCGCCAGGAGGAAGCGCGACAGCTCGCCGCCGGAGGCGACCTTCAGCATCGGGCCGGGGCGGGTGCCGGGGTTGGTCTGGACCCAGAATTCGACGACGTCGATGCCCTCGGCGGCACGCGCCTCCGGGTCGGTGGTGGTGGTGACGATGAAGCGGGCGCGTTCGAGCTTCAGCGCGGGCAGTTCGGCGGCGACCGCGGCCTCGAGCTGGCGGGCGGCCTTTTCGCGGGCGCGCGACAGCGCCGCGGCGCGGGCGTCGTAGGTGGCGCGGGCGGCGGCGGCGGCGCGGGCGAGTTCGCCGAGCCGGTCCTCGCCGGCGTCGAGGTCGGCGAGGTCGGCGGCCATGCGGGCGGCGAGGGCGGCGAGGTCGTCGGGCTGGACCGAGAACTTGCGGGCGGCGGCGCGGATGGCGAACAGCCGCTCCTCGACGCGCTCGAGTTCGGCGGGGTCGTAGTCGGCGGCGCGCAGCGCCTGCTCGAAGCCGGCGCGGGCCTCCTCGAGCTGGTCGAGCGCGCCGGAGAGCGCGGCGAGCGCGCCGCCGACCAGCGCCGCGACCTCGCCCTTGCGCTCCAGCCGGCGCATCAGCGACGACAGTTCGGGGATCGGCGAGCCGGAGCCGTTCAGCTGGTCCCAGGCTTCGCGCAGGTCGACCGCGACCTTCTCGGCGCGCATCATGCCCTGGCGCCGGGCGGCGAGGTCGGTCTCCTCGCCGGGCTCGGGGGAGAGCTTGGTGAGGTCCTCGACCGCGCCGCGCAGGTAGTCGGCCTCGCGGCGGGCCGATTCGATCCGCCGCTCGAGCTCGGAGACGGCGCGCTCGGCCCGTCGCCACTCGCCGTGGGCGGCGGCGACCGCGACGGCGTCGGCCTCGAGGCCGCCGAAGGCGTCGATCAGGCTGCGGTGCATCGCGGCGTCGACGAGGGCGCGGTCGTCGTGCTGGCCGTGGATCTCGACGAGTCCGGCGCCGATCCGGCGCAACAGCGCGGCGCCGACGGCCTGGTCGTTGACGAAGGCGCGGGTGCGGCCGTCGGCCGACTGGACGCGGCGCAGGATCAGGTCGCCGTCGTCGTCGATGTCGTTGTCGGCGAGGACGGCGCGGACCGGATGGTCGGGGCGGAGCGCGAAGACGGCGGTGACCTGGCCCTGATCGGCGCCGTGGCGCACGAGCCCGGCGTCGCCGCGCCCGCCGAGGGCGAGCGACAGGGCGTCGAGGAGGATCGACTTGCCGGCGCCGGTCTCGCCCGTGAGCACGGTGAGGCCGGGCGAGAACTCGATCTCCAGCCGTTCGATCAGGACGATGTCGCGGATCGAAAGCGTCTGCAGCATGGCTCGTCCGCAGGTCGGGCCGGCGGGCGGCCGGTCAGAGGATGGCGGCGCGGAACGCCTTGGAAATCCACGACGAGGTGTTCTCGCGCGGCTCCAGGCCCTGCGTCTGCAGGAGCTTGTAGGCGTCCTTGTACCAGCGGCTCTCGGGGTAGTTGTGACCGAGCACCGCGGCGGCGGTCTGCGCCTCGTCGACCACGCCCATGGCGTAATAGGCCTCGGTCAGGCGCTCCAGCGCTTCCTCGACGTGGCGGGTGGTCTGGTACTCGGTGACGACGACGCGGAAGCGGTTGATCGCGCCGATGTACTGGCGACGGTTCAGGTAGTAGCGCCCGATCTCCATCTCCTTGCCGCCGAGCTGGTCGCGGGCGACGTCGAGCTTCTTGCGGCCCTCGCCGGCATAGGGGCTGTCGGGATAGCGCTGGACCAGCTCCGACATGGCGTCCATCGCCTTCTTCGTCATGTCCTGGTCGCGGGTGACGTCCGGGATCTGGGCGAAATAGGACTGGCCGATGATGAACTGGGCGTAGGCCGCGTCCTCGGAGCCGGGATAGAGCGTAACGTAGCGCTTGGCCGAGGTGACCGCCTCGGTGAAGTTGCCGCGGGTGTAGTTGGTGTAGGCGGTCAGGATCAGCGACTTGCGCGCCCACTCCGAATAGGGGTGCTGCGTGTCGACTTCCTCGAACTTCTTCGTCGCGTTCTTGTAGTCGCCCTGCTGCAGGTAGGCGATGCCCGCGTTGTAGGAGACCTCGGCGGGGATTTCGACGAAGGGCTCCAGCGGTTCGTCGGAGGAGCAGCCCGCGAGCGCAGAGGCGCCGGCGAGGAGGACGACGGCGGCGACGGAGCGAACGAAGGACTGCCTCATGAAGACCCCGTGATGGTCCCGCGCGGCGGCCCGACGCGGCCCCGCCCGATCCTGGTATCGTGAATCCGCTGCGGTTCTAGCGCAAACCGATCCCGCACGCTACGTGCCCGCGGTCTCTGACGACAATAAGGCAGGCGGGCGCCCCGCGAACGGGGCGACGCGCGGCCGGTCAGATCTTGGCGGGGGCGAGCACGGCGGCGGCGAAGGCGGTGGCCTCGCCGGCGCTGCGCGTCTCGGCGTCGCGGACGATCTCGTGGGCCGAGGCGTCGGCCATCAGGGCCTTCAGCGCCATCCAGTTCAACTTGTGGCCGCCCTTGTAGGAGCGGAAATGGCCGAGGAAGGGCATGCCGGCGAGCGCGAGGTCGCCGACGGCGTCGAGGGTCTTGTGGCGGACGAACTCGTCGGTCCAGCGCAGGCCCTCGGGGTTGAGGATGCGGTCCTCGCCGATGGCGACGGAGTTCTCGAGCGAGGAGCCGAGCGCGTAGCCGAGCTTCCACAGCTTCTCGACGTCGCTCATGAAGCCGAAGGTGCGGGCGCGGGCGATCTCGCGGCGGAAGGCGCCGGGGACGAGGTCGAACACGTAGCCCTGGCGGCCGATCAGCGGCGAGGTGAAGTCGATGGTGACGTCGTAGCGGGTGCCGTCGAAGGGCAGGAACTCGGCGTAGGCGTCGCCCTGCTCGATCCGGACCGGGCGCAGCACGCGGACGGCGCGGCGGCCGGCCTTCAGGCGGACGACGCCGGCCTCCTCGATCAGGCCGAGGAAGGCCTCCGAGCAGCCGTCGGTGATCGGCATCTCCGGCCCGTCGATCTCGACGAGGGCGTTGTCGACGCCGGCGCCGCGGAAGGCGGCCATCAGGTGCTCGATGGTGGCGACCGAAAGGCCCTCGGCACCGATCACGGTGCAGAGTTCGGTGGCGACGACGCGGTCGAAGCGGGCGGGGATCTCGACCTCGCGGGCGCCGTCGGCGCGCACGAAGACGATACCGCGGTCGGCCTCGGCCGGGGAGACGGCGATGGTCGCCGGCTTGCCGGAGTGGACGCCGACGCCCGAGAGCACGGCGCGCCGCGCCAGCGTGGTCTGCCTGCCGAGATCGAAGCGCATTCGCGAAATCACCTGCGGGGTCTCCGTTGTCCGGTTCCGGAGGGCGTTCGCCGCGGGGCGCCCGCTCGCCTGTCAGAATCGAACGGTCACGTTAACGAAGACCGTTGAAGTCGGATCCGTTAGACCACGGGCCTCCCGCAAGGAAAAATCACTCTTGGTAACCCAATGTTACGCCTGCCGGCGCGGCGCGGCGCGGCGCGGCTCAGCGGGCGTGGGCGGTGAGCACCTTGACCGCGAACAGCGAGAACACGCCGGCGAAGACGTAGTCGACCGCGCGCATCACCCGCCGGTTCGACTGCAGCCAGCCGGCGAGGCGTTCGGCGAGCAGCACGGCGGCGGCGTTGAAGGGCATCGCCATCACGATCATCCAGAGGCCGAGGAAGATCAGCTTGCCGGTGACGTGCGGGTCGGCGGCGTCGACGAACTGCGGCAGGAAGGTCATGACGAAGATCACGACCTTGGGGTTGAGGAGGTTGACCCAGAGGCCGGTCAGGTAGTTCGAGGCCATCGAGTTGCGCCGCCCGAACTCTTCCCTGCCCAGCGTGAAGGTCGAGCCGTGGCGGATCGCGCCGATCGCCAGCCAGACGAGGTAGGCGGCGCCGCCGGTCTTCAGGAGCGTGAAGGCGGTCGGCGAGGCGACGATCAGCGCCGAGACGCCGAAGGCGACCAGCAGCGTGTGCAGGACGATGCCGGTGGAGGTGCCGAGCACCACCATCATGCCCGCGCCCTTGCCGTCGGCGATGGCGCGGCCGACCGAGAGCGTCATGTCCGGCCCGGGCGTCGCGGCGAGCAGCCAGACGGCGACGGTGAAGGTGGCGAGCGTCGGCCAGTCGGGCAGGAAGGTCATCTCGGATCCGGGAAGGTCGGGGAAGGGGCGGGGAGAGGATGGCGCGTCGACGGGCGCGCGCCACCCGATTCGCGCGGGTGGGGCGTTCAGAGCGGGGCGGTGGCGGCGGCGAGCCACGCGCGGTCGTCGGCCTCGGCGAGGTGCGGCATCAGCGTGTCGCGGACGCGGGCGTGGTAGTCGTCGACCCAGGCGCGCTCGACCGGGGCGAGCAGCGCCGGCTCGATCAGCCGGCGGTCGATCGGGGCGAAGGTAATGGTCTCGAAGGCCATCATCGGCCGCTCGCCGCCGGGCGGCGTCTGCGGCTCGCCGACCACGACGAGATTCTCGATCCGGATGCCGTAGGCGCCGGTGCGGTAGTAGCCGGGCTCGTTGGAGAGGATCATGCCCGGCTCGAGCGGCACGTTGGCGATGCGCGAGATCCGCTGCGGGCCCTCGTGCACCGACAGGAACACGCCGACGCCGTGGCCGGTGCCGTGGTCGAAGTCGAGGCCGGCCTCCCACAGCGCCTGACGGGCGAGGATGTCGAGATGGCCGCCGTGGGTGCCCTTCGGGAACACGGCGCGGGCGATGCGGACGTGGCCCTGCAGGACGCGGGTGAAACGGTCGCGCATCTCGGCGGTCGGCTCGCCGACGGCGAGGGTGCGGGTGATGTCGGTGGTGCCGTCCTCGTACTGGGCGCCGGAATCGATCAGGTAGAGTTCGCCCGGCCTGATCGCCCGGTTGGTCTCGGTGGTGACGCGGTAGTGGACGATGGCGCCGTTGGGGCCGGCACCGGAGATGGTGTCGAAGGAGATCTCGCGCAGCGCGCCGGTCTCGGCGCGGAAACCCTCCAGCGCGGTCGCGGCGGCGATCTCGTCGAGGCCGCCCTTCGGCGCCTCGCGGTCGAACCAGGCGAGGAAGCGGACCATGGCGGCGCCGTCGCGGACGTGGGCGCCGCGGGTGCCGGCGAGTTCGGCGGCGTTCTTGCGCGCCTTCGGCAGCACGACGGGATCGCGGCCGTCGACGATCCGCCCGCCGGCCCCGGCGACCAGCGCCGCGACGCGGGCGGCGGCGGTGGCGCGGTCGACCAGCACGCGGGCGCCGCCGGCGCCGAGGGCGGCGAGGGCCGGCTCGAGCGCCGCGGGCGCCTCGACGTCGGCGACTTCCGCGAGGGTGTCGCGAACGGCGTTGGAGAGCTTGCGGCCGTCGACGAACAGGGTGGGGCGGCCGTCGGCGCGCAGGATCGCGAAGGACAGCGGCAGCGGGGTGTGGGCGACGTCGGCGCCGCGGATGTTGAAGGCCCAGGCGATCGAATCGGGCTGGGTGATCACGGCGGCGTCGGCGCCGGCCTCGGCGATGGCGCGGCCGACCCGGGCGAGCTTGTCGGCGACCTCCTCGCCGGCGAGCGCGGCGGGGTAGACGGTGACGGCGCCGAGCGGCGGCTCCGGCCGGTCGGCCCAGACGGCGTCGACCGGATTGCCCTCGACCGGGACCAGCGTGGCGCCGACCTCGGCGAGCGCCTTCTCGAAGCGCTCGACCTCGGCGGCGGTGTGCAGCCACGCGTCGTAGCCCACGCGGGCGCCGGCGCCGACGCGGGTCTTCAGCCAGGCGTGCGGCGGCTCGTCGGTGAGGTGGTGCGGCACGAAGGCGGCGGTGTCGACCTGGGTGCGGACCTGGAGGGTGTAGCGGCCGTCGACGAAGATCGCGGCCTCGCCGGCGAGCACGACGGCGATGCCGGCCGAACCGGCGAAGCCGGTCAGCCACTGCAGGCGCTTGGCCGAGTCCGGGATGTACTCGCCCTGGTGCTCGTCGGCGAGCGGGACCAGGAACCCGTCGAGGCCGCGGCGCGACAGCTCGGCGCGCAGCGCCTTCAGACGAGCCGGGCCGGCGGTCGGATCGCCCACCGTCTCGAAGGTCTGGAACATGGAACGTCTCCGCAGGCGGACCTCAGGGGCGCGTATCAAGACCCCGGGCCGGGCGGGGGTCAAGACGGCCGAACGGTGATGCGCGCCGTGCGCATCACATGGCGCGATCATGTCGGTTCTCATGCGGAGCGCGCGGGTCTGCCCCGCCGCGACGGGGCTGGCGGTGCGGCGACGCCTTCGCCATGATGGCGAACATCGGGAGGAGGAATCGCCGTCGGGAACGGTCTTCGCCGTTCACATCCACGAGGATTTCGCCATGTTCCGCTACGATCACGGTCCGCGCGTCGTCTCCAACAGCCGCGGTGCCGGTCTTTTCCGCCGCACCTACGAAGCCATGCTGGGCGCCCGCGAGCGTCAGGCCCGGCAGGTCGCGAGCCGCTACATCCTCGCCCTCGACGACGTCGCCCTCGACCGGCTCGGCTACGACCGGCCGACGCTCGAGGCGCAGGGTTACCTGCACCCGCTCTGATCTCGTCGCGCAGGTTGCGGCGAGCCCCGGTTCGCCGGGGTTCGCCCTCAGCCGGCGATGCGGCGTAGCACCAGGGTCGACCAACCCTCGCGGCGGATCTCGCGCTCGCGGGCGAAGCCCTGGGCGCGGAAGGCGGCGAGCACGCTCGGCGCCTGGGTCGTCAGGATGCCCGACAGCACGACGGTCGCGCCCGGGCGGGTCTGCGCGCGGAAGCGCGGCGACAGCTGCTTCAGCGGCCCGGCCAGGATGTTGGCGACGACGAGGTCGAAGATCCGGCCGCGGATCGCGGCGTGGTCGAAGCCGGCGGCGGTGACGCAGCGGAACAGCCCGCCGACGCCGTTGAGTTCGGCGTTCTCGAGCGCGATGCCGACAGCGAGCGGGTCGATGTCGCTGGCGAGCACCGGCCGGCGGCCGTCCTTGGCGACGGCGATGGCGAGCACGCCCGAGCCGCAGCCGAGATCGAACACCTCCCGGTAGCGGCGGGTGCGCAGGAGCCGAGACAGCGCGACGAGGCAGCCCCAGGTGGTCGGGTGATGGCCGGTGCCGAAGGCCTGGTTGGCCTCGATCTCGAGCCCGATCAGGCCGGCGGGCAGGTTGGCGCGGTCGTGGGCGCCGTGGACGACGAAGCGGCCGGCGACCACCGGCTTCAGGCCGGCCAGACTCAGCGCGACCCAGTCGACATCAGGCACCTCGGTGACCGACAGCGGCGCGGCGAAGGCGTCGGAGCCGAGCGCGTCCTTGACGCGGGCTTCCAGTTCCTCGGCGTCGTCGGCGAAGTACCACGCCTCGACGGCCCAGTCGTCGCCGTCCTCGAACCAGGACACCGGCCCCTCGTCCTCGAAGGCCGCCTCCATCAGGGTGGCGATGCGTTCGGCTTCCTCGCGGCCGGCGAGGAGACGGACCTGGAACTGCGGCATGGACGGATCCCGTTTCGGCGGCGGCGCGCGGTGGTGTAGGGTGCCCCGGGCATCCTTGTCCAGACGTCGATTGCGTTCGATCAAGGCGGCGACGCAGCGAAGACGCCATCACCGGCGGACCATGACCGATCCCGTCGCCTTCCTCCTCGCCGTCGTCACGCTGCTCGCGACCCCCGGCCCCACCAACACCCTGCTCGCCGCCTCCGGCGCCGCCGCCGGGCTTCCGCGCTCGCTGCGCCTCGTGCCGGCGGAGATCGCGGGCTACGGCCTCGCGATCGGGCTGCTGACGGCGGTGGTCGGTCCGGCCGCGGTGGCGGCGCCGCTGCTGCCGGCGGCGCTGAAGGCCGCGGCGGCGGTGTATCTGGCGTGGTCGGCGGCGCGGCTGTGGCGGGCCGGTGGCGCGGCGCTCGCGGGCGTACCGGCACCGGCGACGGCGGCGCGGGTGTTCGCGACGACGCTTCTCAACCCCAAGGCCCTCGTCTTCGCCTTCGCGATCTTCCCGGCGGGATCGCCGGCCTCCTTCGCGCTCCATTTCTTCGCCTTCGCGGCGGCGGTGGTGGCGGTGTCCACGGGATGGATCGCGGCGGGCGCCGCGATCGCGCGCAGCCCGGGCGGTGTGGTTACGCCGGCGCGGGTGTCGCGGGTGGCCGCGGCGGTGCTGGCGCTGTTCTCTGTGCTGCTGGTCGCGGACGCCTCGGCGGCGGTGCTCGCGGGCTGAAACGCCCGAGCCGTCAGTCCCGCGTCGCGGCGAGGCGTTCGGCGAGGGCCGCGAGGCAGCGCGGGCACAGGCAGTCGGCGACCGGGCCGGCCTCCGGTGGCAGCGGCATCGGCAGGCGGAACGGCAGGCCGGCGCACCAGCAGGCGTCCGGGCCGCGCCCGCTCAGGCATTCGAAGGGCGCGCCGCAGGTCTCGCAGACCATCGGACGCGGCGGGGGCGGGGGCGTCGTCACTTCTTCTCCACGAAGCTCTCGACGACGCGCTTCTGGCCGGCCTTGTCGAACTCGACGGTGAGCTTGTTGCCCTCGACCGCCGACACGGTGCCGCCGCCGAACTTCAGGTGGAACACCCGGTCGCCGATCGAAAAGCGGGCCTCGCCGGTGGTGACGGACTTGGCGACCAGTTCGCCCTCGATCGTCCGCGGCGCGCGGCCGTAGGGCGCCTGACCGGGCGAGGCGAAGCCGCCGCGCCCGCCGCCGGCGCCGCCCGCCGCGGCGCGCGCCTTCTGGGCGCGCTGCCAGCCGGGCGTCTCGTAGTTGGACGAGAAGCGCTCGACCTGATCGAAGCGCGAGGCGCCGTAGGGGTTCTGGCGGCCGTAGCCGCCGTAGTTGGAGCCGGTCTCGGCGATCTCGACGTGGGCCTCGGGCAGCTCGTCGAGGAAGCGCGAGGGGATCGAGGACTGCCAGGATCCGTGGATGCGTCGGTTGGAGGCGAACCAGATGGCGCAGCGCTTCTTGGCCCGGGTGATGCCGACATAGGCGAGCCGGCGCTCCTCCTCGAGGCCGGAGCGGCCGCCCTCGTCGAGGGCGCGCTGGTGCGGGAACAGGCCCTCCTCCCAGCCGGGCAGGAACACGGTGTCGAACTCGAGGCCCTTGGCCGAGTGCAGCGTCATGATCGACACCGCCTCGCCGGCGTCGCCGGAGTCGCGGTCCATCACCAGCGAGATGTGCTCGAGGAAGCCGGCCATGCCGTCGAACTCCTCCATGGAGCGGATCAGCTCCTTGAGGTTCTCCAGCCGGCCGGGCGCCTCCGCCGAGCGGTCGTTCTGCCACATCTCGGTATAGCCGCTCTCCTCGAGGATCAGCTCGGCGAGATCGGTGTGCTTCATGGTGGGAAGCTGGTCGCGCCAGCGGTCGATGCTCTCGACGAAGTCGCGCAGCGCGACGCGGGTGCGGCCCTTGAACTCCTCGGTGGCGATCAGCTGGCGCGTCGCCTCGGTCAGCGGCACCCGCTCGCGGCGGCCGAACTCGTGCAGCACCCGCAGCGTGGCGTCGCCGAGGCCGCGGCGCGGGGTGTTGACGATGCGCTCGAAGGCGAGGTCGTCGGCCGGCTGCGAGACGAGGCGGAAATAGGCAAGGGCGTCGCGGATCTCGAGGCGCTCGTAGAAGCGCGGGCCGCCGATCACCCGGTAGGGCAGGCCCATGGTGATGAAGCGGTCCTCGAACTCGCGCATCTGGAACGAGGCGCGCACCAGGATCGCGACGTCGTCGAGGCCGACGCCGCGGCGCTGGCAGCGCTCGATCTCCTCGCCGATCGCGCGGGCCTCCTCCTCCGAATCCCAGGACGAGGCGACCGAGACCTTGGGATCCTCGGGATCGCCGGCGGCGTCGGTGAACAGCGTCTTGCCGAGGCGGGCCTCGTTGTGGGCGATCAGGTGCGAGGCGGCGGCGAGGATGTGCCCGGTCGAACGGTAGTTGCGCTCGAGCCGGATCACCTTGGCGCCCGGGAAGTCGCGCTCGTAGCGCAGGATGTTGTCGACCTCGGCGCCGCGCCAGCCGTAGATCGACTGGTCGTCGTCGCCGACGCAGCAGATGTTGCGCGCGCCCTGGGCGAGCAGGCGCAGCCAGAGATACTGCACCACGTTGGTGTCCTGGTACTCGTCGACCAGGATGAACTTGAAACGGCGGTGGTACTCGGCGAGCACGTCCGGGTGGTCGCGCAGGACGGCGAGCGTCTCGAGCAGCAGGTCGCCGAAGTCGCAGGCGTTCAGCACCTTCAGGCGGGCCTGATAGTCGGCGTAGAGCTTGCGGCCCTGGCCGTTGACGTAGGCGCGCGCCTCGCCCTCGGGGATCTCGTGGGGCCGGAGGCCCTTGTTCTTCCAGCCGTCGATGGCGGAGGCGAGCTGGCGCGCCGGCCAGCGCTTCTCGTCGATGCCCTCGGCCTGGATCAGCTGCTTCATCAGGCGCAGCTGGTCGTCGGTGTCGAGGATGGTGAAGTCGGAGCGGAGCCCGGCGAGCTCGGCGTGGCGGCGCAGCATCTTGACGCCGATCGAGTGGAATGTGCCGAGCCAGGGCATGCCCTCGACCGCCCCGCCGACCAGATGGCCGATGCGCTCCTTCATCTCGCGCGCGGCCTTGTTGGTGAAGGTGACCGCGAGGATCTCGGAGGGAAAGGCGCGGCGCGTCGCCAGGATGTGGGCGATGCGGGTGGTGAGCACGCGCGTCTTGCCGGTGCCGGCACCGGCCAGCACCAGGACCGGACCGTCGAGGGTTTCGACCGCTTCGCGCTGCTCGGGATTCATGCCGGCGAGATAGCCGCCGGCCGCGGGGGCCGCCGCCGCACCCATCGCGCGGGCGGCGATGCCGCCGGGACGGGGACCCTGGAACTCGGATGCGGACATGGCGGCGGACTGATTCTTCGGAAGCTGCATGGAAGAACGATATAGCAACGCCGCGGCGACGGCGAGGCACGTCGCGGCGAAGCACAGGTGCGCTGCGGCGTCAGCGGACCCGTTCGGCGGCCTCGGCCACCAGCGCCTCGTTGTAGATCCGGAGCGCCTCGACGTGGGTCGCCCAGGCGATCATCCGGTCGGGCGCGGCGGGATCGACCACGGCGATCTCGGCGGCGCGGGTGAAGTCGAACAGCTTGAGCGCCCGGGCGAGGCTGTCGCCCGGGTGCAGCACCGTGCCACGCGGATAGTCCTCGGGCAGCGGCG
Source organism: Oharaeibacter diazotrophicus (assembly GCF_004362745.1). Classification (NCBI taxonomy): domain Bacteria; kingdom Pseudomonadati; phylum Pseudomonadota; class Alphaproteobacteria; order Hyphomicrobiales; family Pleomorphomonadaceae; genus Oharaeibacter; species Oharaeibacter diazotrophicus. The sequence goes on from NZ_SNXY01000007.1 coordinate 745,635, forward strand.
CCGGCGTCACCAGCGGGCTCATGAAGCGCTCGACCTTGAGCGCGCGCATGGTGTGGCGGTGGGCGCCGTCGCGCAGCAGGATGCCGCGCATCTCGAGCTGCCAGTCGATCAGCGAACGGCCGTGCAGCGCGTGGGTGGTGGCGTTGGCCATGGCGACGCAGAGCAGCAGCGCGATCGAGAGCTGGAAACCGCCGGTCAGCTCGAACACCATCACCGCCGTCGAGATCGGCGCGCCGAGCATGGCCGAGCCGACCGCGGCCATGCCGAGCACGGCATAGACCGGGTGGCTCGACGCCAGCGACGGCACCAGCGACGACGCGATCCGCCCGAAGGCACCGCCGGTCATGGCGCCGACGTAGAGCGAGGGGAACACGATGCCGCCGCCGAAGCGCGAGGCGAGCGTCACCGCGGTCGCGACGATCTTGGCCGCGATCAGGGCGAGCAGCAGCGGCACCGCCATGTCGGAGCGCAGCGCCGCGTCGACGGCGGCGTAGCCGATGCCGAGCACCTGCGGGAAGGCGAGGCCCATGGCGCCGACCACGACGCCGCCGAGCACGGGCCGCGCCCACAGCGGCAGCGGCAGGCGGCGGGCGGCGAGGTCGGTGCCGACCAGCGTCCACTGGAACAATACCGCGGCCGCGCCGGCGGCGACGCCGAGCAGCGCGAAGGCCGGGAACTCCGCCAGCGAGGCGACCGCGACGTCGGGCATGGCGAAGGCCGAGACGTCGCCGTGGAGGGCGCGGTAGGGCACCACGGCGGCGGCCGCCGCGATCACCGTCGGCACGAAGGCGCCGAGGGCGTAGTGGCCGAGGATGACCTCGTGGGCGAACAGCACGCCGGCGAGCGGGGTGTTGAACGAGGCGGCGATGGCACCCGCCGCGCCCGCGGCGATCAAGGTCCGTGCGCCGTCCGGCGGCAGCCGGAAGCGGTTGCCGAGCGAGGTCGCGATGGTGCCGCCGAGGTGGACCATCGGCCCCTCGCGGCCGGCCGAGGCGCCGGCGCCGAGCGAGACCACGGTGGCGACCGCGCTGGCGACGCCCGGCCAGAAGGCGAGCCGGTCGGCGCTGCCGGTGCTGCGGGCCTCGACGACGTCGGCGATCGAGGAGGTGCGCTGGTTCGGCAGGAAGACGGTGAGGAACAGGCCGACGGCGAGGCCGCCGAGCACCGGCCCGGCCATCACCCGCCACCACGGCGCGGCGGAGGCGGCGGCGAGGAAGCCGGCCGTGTCGGTGCCGAGCCAGAGCCGTTGCAGCGCCTCGACGCCGGCGTGGAAGGCGAGCGCCGCGCCGCAGGCGGCGAGGCCGACGAGGAGGGCGAGAGCGGCGAGTTGCGGCCTCCGCTCGCGCCGGAAGGCGGCGAGATGGACGCCGACCGAGCCCGACAGGAAGCGGCGGACCGCGTTCATGCCGAGGCGGGCCGGGCGGACGACAGCGCGATGCGGCGGCCGATGTCCTCGACCGGCGCGAGGCCGGACTCCGCCAGCTCCCAGGCCGCGAGGCTCACCGCCGCCTCGTCGGGGAAGCGGGCGACGCGGCGGGTCGCGGGATCGACGTGGAGCAGCAACTGCTCGGAGGTGGCGTGCAGGAGGCCGGAGACGGCGTCGCGCATCTCGAGGAAGAGGTGGACGCGCTTGGCGTCGTGGCCGACCAGCCGCACCGAGGTGCGCACGATGCCGTCGGGCGGGACCTCGGCGAGGTAGCGCAGGTGCACCTCGACGGTGAAGAAGGTGCCGCCGCCGGCCGTGCGCCAGCTCTCGCCGAGGCCGGCCGCGTCGAGCGCGAGGTCGACCGCGCGGTCGAACAGCACGTTGTAATAGGCCATGTTGAGATGGCCGTTGTAGTCGATCCACCCGGGTTCGAGACCGGTGGGCGGGGTGGTGAAGGGCACGGCGTGGGACATGCCTCCGGGATACAGGAGCGGCGCCCGCCGTTGAAGCACCCCGATCGTCTCAGAGCCTGTTTCAAAAGCCGGCCGGGTCGGTCCGCCGGTGCTTTTCCGCCGTCGGTTCGTCGCCAATCCTCGCCGATGCTTCCGGCATCGGCTGCGTTTGGCTCCTGCCGACGACGAAAAACCCCCAGGCGCCCCTCGGTCGCCGACTTTTGAAGCAGGCTCTCAGCGGCTGAAAACCCGTTCGACGGCAAGGCCGCTCCGCGCCAGGAGGGCCGGGACGTCGCCGGCGCCGACGAAGGAATCGAGGTCCACCACCAGGACGGCCAGGCCGGGTCGTTCGAGGCGCTCGACGATCCAGCCGGCGATGATCAGCGGTTGCCGGCGGTCGAAGGTCTCGAGCTTGGAGCCGCGGACCTGGAACGAGGGCGCGACGGCGCTCCAGCGCGCGACGTCGCCGCTCCACCACGCCCGGGCCTGCAGCCGGATCGCGGCACCGTCGTCGGCGGTCACCGCGAGCACCTGCTCGAGGCCGGCGACGTCCTCGTCGATGGTCATGTCCTTGGCGAAGGCGAGATACGCCGCGCCGTTGGAGACGGTGACGACGGGCGTGCCGACCTCGCGCGAGAAGCGGCGCACGGCCGCGCGGATCCCGGCTCTCTCCAGGCCGGCGTGACGCACGGCCCGGTCGAGGAGCGTCAGTGCCGCCATCCAGCCGCGCGCGCGCTCGATCGTGGCGAAGTCGAGCCCGATCTCGCCGCAACGCCGCTTCAGCCGGTCCAGGAGATCGGGCGGCAGGTCGTCGGCGAGGGTTCCACTGGCCTTCGATCCGGCGGCGAGCGCAGTCAGCCCGGTGAGAAGGCCGGCGCTGCCGGCGTCCGTGAAGTCGACGACGGCGACCTCGTCGGCCGCGCGGATCGCGGCGCGGGCGGCGGTGCCGAGGATCTCCATGCCGGGTTCGATCGCCATCGGCAGGGCATGGACCACGATCGTCGTGTCGGCGTCGCGGATGCGCCAGAGCGGCGGCGATCCGGGCTCCACGGCCCCGGCCGCGTGCGGCGACAGGGTGGCGAGGGCGAGGATCGCGAGGCGGAGGAGGGAGCGGAGGAACGCGCGAGGGTTGTCCATGGCCGCAGGAAATCACCATCCGGCGATGGTCGCAACCAGGGATCGCGTCGGCGCGAACGGCCGTCCCGTTCCACGCCGGCGGGCGTCGCTCACTCCACCCGTTCGGTCGCGACGCCCTTGTCGGCGAGCAGGCGCTGGACGCTGTCCGGGCCGCCGAGGTGGGCGGCGCCGACGGCGACGAAGGCGGTGCCGGAGCCGGCCATCAGCGCGGCGATGCGGTCGGCGAAGGCGCGGTTGCGGCGCACGATCAGGGCCTCGTAGGCGCCGGGGTCGCTGTCGCGGATGGCCCCGTCGCCGATCGTCTCGAGGGTGTCGACGTCGCCGGAGGCCCAGGCCGCGACCAGCCGGCGCAGGGTGGCGGCGCCACCCTCGGCCTCGTCGAGGGTCTGGCGCAACAGCGCGAGCTCCTGCTCGTCGGTCAGGGAGGAGAACAGCTTCAATTGCGCCTCGCCGGTCTCGAAGGCGCGGATCGGCTTGTCGCGCATGGCGGCGAGGCGGGCGAGCTGGAGGTCGGTGCCGGGGCCGTCGAGGCCGGCGCCCTTGGCGAGGCCGACGGTGAGCTGCACCGCCGCCAGCCAGGGCCTGAGCCCTTCGAGCGAGGCGACCGTCATCCCCGCCGCGGCGGCGACCCGGTCGAGCTTCGCGCGCTCGGCGGCGGAGAGCCGGCTCGTCAGGCTGCGGTCCGGGCTGGTGCCGTGCTTCGCCATGGCGAGGAACCCGGCGCTGTCGTCGTTCAGGAGGTCGATCTCGAGCCAGAGCTCGTCGGATGCGTCGAAGGCGTCGTCGATCGCGGCGGTGTGCCACTCGCGCGTGGTCTCGAGGACGTGGACGGTGCCGAGCAGCCAGACGGTGGAATCGGCGTCGCGCGCCACCCAGAGCGCCGGATCGGCGGCGGCCGGCGCGACACCGGCGACGATCGCGGCGGCGGCGGCGAGGGTGCGCCAGCGGTGAGGCGCCGCGGCACGGCCCGGGCGGTTCTGCATCCCAGCCATTCTCCCGGTTCGATTGGGAAAACACGCGGCGCGCCCTTGGATCGGCGGCCGGTCCTTTGATACGGTCCCGGGCGAAGCGTATACGAGTGGTAAAGGGCGGGACATGGGCAGCGGCATCATCGCGGTCGAGCGCAACGAGGCGGGCATCGCCGCCGCGGTGGACGCGCTGGCGGCCCGGTTCGGCGACCGCTTCAGCCGCGCCATGGCGGTGCGCCTGCAGCACGGCCATACCACCTCGCGGATTCCGAACCAGCCGCCGGACGGCGTCGTGTTCGCCACCTCCACCGCCGAGGTCGCCGAGACCGTGCGGATCTGCGCCGCCCACCGTGTGCCGGTGATCCCGTTCGGCACCGGCACCTCGCTCGAGGGCCACGTCAACGCGCCGGGCGGCGGCATCTCGATCGACCTGTCGCGGATGGACCGCATCGTCGCGGTCAACCCGGAGGACCTCGACTGCACCGTCGAGGCCGGCGTCACCCGCAAGCGCCTCAACGAGCACCTGCGCGACACCGGACTGTTCTTCCCCGTCGATCCCGGCGCCGACGCCTCGATCGGCGGCATGACCTCGACGCGCGCCTCCGGCACCAACGCGGTGCGCTACGGCACCATGAAGGACCTCGTGCTGGCGCTGACGGTGGTGACGGCGAGCGGCGAGATCGTCCACACCGGCTCGCGCGCCAAGAAGTCGTCGGCCGGCTACGACCTGACGCGGCTCTTCGTCGGCGCCGAGGGCACGCTCGGCGTCGTCACCGAGATCACGTTGAAGCTGTTCGGCATCCCCGAGGAGATCGCCGCCGGCGTCTGCACCTTCCCGACCGTGCGCGCCGCCTGCGAGACCGTGATCGCCACGATCCAGTCGGCGATCCCGGTGGCGCGGATCGAACTGCTCGACACCCTGCAGGTCCACGCGGTCAACAACTACTCCAAGCTCGGCCTCGTCGAGGCGCCGACGCTGTTCCTCGAGTTCCACGGCACGCCGGAGGGCGTCGCCGAGCAGGCCCGCCGCTTCGGTGCGATCGCGGCGGACTTCGGCGGCACCGGCTTCACCTTCGCGACCAGGCCCGAGGAGCGCACCCGGCTCTGGCAGGCCAGGCACGACGTCTACTGGTCCTGCAACGCGCTCCGGCCCGGCTGGGTCGGCATGGCGACCGACGTCTGCGTGCCGATCTCGCGGCTCGCCGACCTCGTCGACGAGACCATCGCCGACGTCGAGCGTCACGGCCTCGTGGCGCCGATCGTCGGTCACGTCGGCGACGGCAACTTCCACCTCCAGCCGATGATCGACCCGGACGATCCCGCCATGGACGCGGCGGTCGACGGCGTCGTCGAGCGGCTTGCGCTGAGGGCGATCGAGATGGGCGGCACCTGCACCGGCGAACACGGCGTCGGTCAGGGCAAGACGCAGTATCTCGACCGCGAGCACGGCGGGGCGATGGCGCTGATGCGCGCCATCAAGGCCGCGCTCGACCCGGACGGCATCATGAACCCCGGCAAGATCTTCGCGATGCCGAAGCCTGTCGCCGCAGAGGAGCCGGGGCCCTGAATTCGCTCTACTTCAGCATCGGCTTCGCGATCATCCTGGCGCTCGCCGCGGCGCTGGTCGGGCCGCTGTTCGTCGACTGGACCACCTATCGCGCGGCCTTCGAGGCGCGCGCCGGCGAAATCCTCGGCCAGCCGGTCCACGTCGCCGGCACGGCCGACATGCGCCTGATCCCGATCCCGACCCTCGACTTCACCGACGTCGAAATCGGCCCGGACCCGAAGCGGCCGATGATGAAGGTGGCGCGCTTCGAGCTCGAGGTCGAGCTGTTCCCGCTGCTCTCGGGCGAGGTCAACGTCACCAGCATGCGGCTGCAGCGGCCGGAGGTGACCGTCTCGCTCGACGCCGGCGGCGCGACCGGCTGGGCCGCCGCCGGGCGGGCCGACGGTGTGCTCGACCCGGCGCGGGTGACGCTCGCCAACGTCGAGATCGTCGACGGCCGCGTCGTCGTCGCCGACGCGCGCAGGCCGGCGCCGCTCGTGATCACCGGCATCGACGCCCGGCTCGACGCCCGCTCGCTGGTCGGGCCCTACAAGATCGACGGCGCCATGGTGGTGGACGGCGAGGCGGTGAGCGTGCGCGCCTCCACCGGCACCCGCGAGGCCGACGGCTCGGTGGTGCTGAAGCTCGCGGCGACGCCTGCCGACCGGCCGGTGTCGATCGCGCTCGACGGCAAGCTGTCGGCGGCGGCCGGCGTACCGCGCTTCGCAGGCAAGGCGAGGGTGGAGCGCGCGATCGCCAAGGACGACCGCGAGACCATGCCCTGGGCGCTCGCGGCCGACGTCGAACTCGATCCGGCGCGCCTGCTCGCCAAGGACCTCGACTTCCGCTACGGCCCGGAGGACCGGCCGTTCTCGATCACCGGGGCGACCACGGTCGACCTCGTCGATCCCCCCTATTTCGAGGCGGTCCTCTCGGCCCGACAGATCGACCTCGACCGCACGCTCGGCAAGGGGCCTGAGGCGCCGGTGTCGTTCCAGGCGGTGCTCGCCGCCATGCGCGACACGCTGGCGACGCTGCCGCGGCCGCCGATCGACGGGCGGATCGGCTTCGACATCCCGGGCGTGGTGGTCGGCGGCGGCATCGTCTCCGACCTCCGGCTCGACGTCGCCGTCGCCGAGACCGGCTGGACGGTGGAGACGCTGGAGGCCGGCCTGCCCGGCCGCACCACCGTGGTCGCTACCGGCGACCTCGTCACCGACGGCCCGATCGCCTTCGAGGGCAGTCTCGCGGTGCAGTCGGAACAGCCGGCGACGCTGGTCGGCTGGTGGCTGCCCGAGCGGCCGAAGACCACGCTCGACGCCTTTTCCGCACGCGCCCAGGTCTCGGCCTCCGCCGCCGGCCTGACGCTCGCCAACCTCGACGCACGCCTGCGCGAGGCCCGCGTCACCGGCGCGGTCGGCTACGTGCCGGCGGTCGGGACCAAGCGGTCGCGGGTCTCGCTCGACCTGTCCGCCGGTTCGGTCGACGCCGACCAGGTGGCGGCGGTCGCCGGCTTCGTCGCCGGCGACGGCGGAGCGCTCGGCGGAGCCGACCTGACGCTGTCGCTGACCGCCGAGGCGCTCGCCGCCGGCGACGCCACCGCCCGCAAGATCGACGTCGCCGCCGGCCTCGCCGACGGCGTGCTCCGCGTCGATCGGCTCTCGATCGGCGACCTCGCCGGCGCGCGCGTCGCGGTCTCCGGCGAGATCCGCGACGTCGCCTCGACGCCCGACGGTTCGATCCAGGCGCGGCTGTCGGCCGAGAAGCTCGACGGTGTCGCCCGGCTGGTGGCGGCACTGGCGCCCGATTCGGAGGCGGCGCGGATGCTCGCCGTCGCCGCGCCGGTGCTCGCCCCGGCGATGGTGGAGGCGACCGTGACGGCGCAGCGCGCGTCCGACCGCACCCGCGCGAGCGTGACCGTGACCGGCGACGCCGGGGGCTCCTCGCTCGACGGCAGCCTCGCCTTCGACGGTCGGGTCGACCGCTGGCGCGAGGCGACGGTCGACCTCAAGGCCGGCGTGCGCGGGCCGGACGGCGTCCGGCTGATGCGCCAGCTCGGCATCGACGTGCCGGGCCTCTCCGACGCCGGCGCCGCCACGGTCGGCAGCCTCGCCGTTGCCGCCAAGGGCCGGCCGGCGGACGGCCTCGCCGTCAACCTCGACGGCAACCTCGGGCCGACCCGCGTCGCGGTCGCCGGCACCGCCCGCGCGGCGCCGGACGCCGACGCGACGGCGGCGCTGAAGGTGTCGCTGGCGAGCCCGGACGTCGGGCCGATCCTGGCGCTCGGCGGCGGCGTGATGGGCGACCTGCTCGCCTCGACCCCGGCCGATCTTTCCGCCGAGGTCGCGGTCGACGGCCCGCGGATCGCGGTCGGGGGCCTGAAGGGCGTCGTCGCCGGCCAGCGGGTCGAGGGCGACGTCGCGGCCGATTTTTCGCCGGCGGTGCCGGCGCTGAAGGGCACGCTGGCGCTCGAGACCGCGAGCCTCGTCGGGCTCGGCGAGCTCGCGCTCGGCCCCGGCACGCTCGACATGCCGATCGTGGCGAGCCGCAGTCCGTGGCCGGAGGCGCCGTTCGGGCCGACCGTCCTCGACGGCGTCGACGCCGACCTCGCGCTTTCGATCGGCCGGGTCGACCTCGCCGACGGGCTGGTCGCCGACGACGCCCGCTTCGCGTTGCGCGCCTCGGCCTCCGGCGTCGGCTTCGACGGCATCTCGGCCCGCCTCGCCGGCGGCACGCTCACCGGCAACCTCGTGGTCAAGCAGGATCTCGAGGGCACCGCGGCGCTGAACGGCACCCTCAGGCTCGACGGCGCCGACGTCGGTGCGCTGGTCTGGCGATCGGGCGACCGGCCGGTGGTGACCGGCACCGCGACGGCCGAACTCGAGGTCGCCGCGTCGGGGCGGACCGTCGCCGGGCTGATGGCGTCGGCGAGCGGCGGCGGCAGCTTCGCGGTCGCGGACGGCCGCGTCCGCTCGTTCAACCCGAACGCCTTCGCCGCGGTGATCCGCGCCGCCGACGCCGGCCAACCGATGACCGACGATCGCATCGCCGAGCAGTTCACCGCCGCCGTCGACGCCGCCGACCTGCCGTTCGCACGGCTCGAGGGCACGTTCACGCTCGCCGGCGGCACGCTGCGCGCGCCGGCCGTCCAGGTCTCCGGCGGCCCGGCCGACCTGACCGGCACCGCCACCGTCGACCTGCCGCACGACAGCCTCGCCAGCGACTGGACCCTGGTCGCCGCGGACGTCGAGCGTTCGGCGGGCTCGCCGCCGCCGCAGGCCGAGATCCTGTTCCGCGGGGCCCTCGACGCGCCGACGCGCAAGATCGACGTCGCCGCCTTCTCCAACTTCCTCGGCATCCGCAGCTTCGAGCGCGAGACCCAGCGCGTGCTGCTGATGCAGGCCGACATCCTGGAGCGCGAGCTTCTGACCCGTACGGTGCTGCGCGGCCGCGAGGCGGCCGAACGGCGCGCCCGGGCCGAGGAGGAGGCGCGCCGGCGCGCCGAGGCGGAGAAGGCCGCGGCTGAAGAAGCAGCGCGCCTCGCCGCCGAGGCCGAGAAGGCCGCCGCCAAGGCCGCAGAGGCGGAGCGCCGCCGGGCGGGCGGCGGGGCCACCGCGGCGCCCGACGACTTCACCCGCCAGATCGAGCAGCGGCTGCAACGGATCCCGGCGACGACGCCCGCACCCGCGACGCCGGATCCCGGCGCGCTCCCCGGCGTCTCGGTGCAGCCGCCGCCGGGCTGAGGGCGGGCGAGGCCGCCGTCGGGCTGAGAGCGGGCGAGGTCGCCGTCGGGCTGAGGCGCGAAGGCCGACGCCGGCGGGGATTTTTACCTTCCCTCTCGTGGGGAGGGTCGGCGCGGAGCGCCGGGGTAGGGTGGCGCGGCGGGTTGGGGGAAGCGCGCTCTTCGGCGGCGAAGGAGGTTCGGCGAAAGGCGTCGGCACCACCCCACACCGCCGGCCTTCGGCCGTCGACCGGCCTGCCTCGGAGTCACGTGCCTCCTCGGCGTTCGGCTTCGCCTCACCCCCACGAGGGGGAGGGTAGGAGGTAGCACCGCTGCGGACCGGGATTTTGCCTTCCCCACGAGGGGGAGGGTAGGAGGTCGCGCCGCCTCGTGCAGGGATTTTGCCTTCCCCACGAGGGGGAGGGTAGGAGGTCGCACCGTCGCGGACAGGGGAATTACCCTCCCCCTCGTGGGGAGGGTCGGCCCGAAGGGCCGGGGTGGGGTGGCGCGTCGGGTCGTGGGAAGCGCTCTCTTCGGCGGGGAGAGAGGTTCGCCGAAAGCGCGGGCGCGACCCCACCCCGCCGGCCTTCGGCCGCCGACCCTCCCCACGAGGGGGAGGGTAGGAGGTCGCACCGGCGCGAGCCGTGACCTGGCCCTCCCCCGCGAGGAGGAGGGTGGGAGGCCGTCCCGTCAGTCGATCTTGACCGCGACGAAGCGGAGTTCGCCGGCGGGGTTGGCGAGGAGGAGGAGGGCGGACTTGCGGTCCTGGTCCTTCAGCTTCTTCACCGCGGCGGCGACGTCCTCGGGCTTGGAGACCGGCTCCTGGGCCACTTCGACGATGGTGTCGCCGGCCTGGATGCGTTTGTCGGCGGCGGGGCTGCCGCTCTCGACGTCGGTGACGACGACGCCCTTGACGTCGGCGCCGATCTTGAACTTGGCCTTGGCGTCGTCGTCGAGGGCGCCGAGGGTGAGGCCGAGCACCTTCTCGGGCACCTTCACCGGCGCCGGTTCGGCGGCACCCTGGTCGCCGGCGGCGGCGGCGAGCTTCTCGCCCTCCTCGAGCCTGCCGAGGGTGACGGAGAGCTTCTCCTCCTTGCCCTTGCGGACGACGGTGACGTCGACCGCCTTGCCGACGGGGGTGTTGGCGACGAGGCGCGGCAGCTCGCGCATCTCGTGGATCGGCTTGCCGTCGAAGGAGACGATGACGTCGCCCGGCTCGATCTTGGCCGCGGCGGCGGGGCCGCCCTCGGTGACGCCGGCGACGAGCGCGCCCTTGGCGCGGTCGAGGCCGAGGCTCTCGGCGAGGTCGTCGGTGACCTGCTGGATGTTGACACCGAGCCAGCCACGGCGGGTCTCGCCGAAGTTGCGCAGCTGGTCGACGACGCCGGCGGCGATCTCGGAGGGGATCGCGAAGCCGATGCCGATCGAGCCGCCCGACGGCGAGATGATCGCCGTGTTGATGCCGACGACGTCGCCGTCCATGTTGAACAGCGGACCGCCGGAGTTGCCGCGGTTGATGGCGGCGTCGGTCTGGATGAAGTTGTCGTAGGGCCCGGAGTTGATGTCGCGGTTGCGGGCCGAGACGATGCCGACGGTGACGGTGCCGCCGAGGCCGAACGGGTTGCCGATCGCCATCACCCAGTCGCCGACGCGCAGGTGCATCGAATCGCCGAACTTGACCGCCTTCAGCGGCTTGTCCGGCTTGACGCGCAGCACCGCGAGGTCGGTCTTCAGGTCGCGGCCGACGATCTCGGCCTTCAGCTTGGAGCCGTCGTTGAAGTTGGCGACGATCTCGTCGGCGTCCTCGATGACGTGGTTGTTGGTGATGATGATGCCGGAGGAATCGATCACGAAGCCCGAGCCGAGCGACTGCACCTTGCGCGGCTCGCCGCCGCCGCGACCCTCGCCGCCGCCGTTCTTGTCGCCGAAGAACTCGTCGAAATAGTCCTGGAAGGGCGAGCCCTCCGGCATCTGCGGCACCGGCACCTGGCGCTGCTCGGCGACGTTCTGCGAGGTCGAGATGTTGACCACGGCGTCGATCAGGCCGTCGGCGAGGTCGGCGACCGATTCCGGGCCGCGGGCGAAGGCCGGCGAAGGCGCCAGCGGCCCGGCGAGGCCGCCGACCGCGACCACCGCGGCGACCGCCACGGCGAAGCCGCGGGCGAGAAAGGCTCTCTTGACGTCGATGGCCATGGGCCGGCACCCTCCGAATGGTGGCCGCCGGACCTCGCCCGGGCAGCCGTCGATCCCTGTCGCTCAAGCAATAGCGACACCACGCTGCGGACGAAAGTGTGGCGCCGCGGCGGCGGGGAAAGCCCCCCGCGACACCGCGGCGATCCCTTGTCGGATTCGCGAGGCTCCCGTCGTGCTCAGCCGCGCGCGGCCCAGACCAGCGCGACGCCGATCGCCATCGCCGCCAGCCCGCCGATCCGGATGGTGGCGTCGGGCATGTCGAGGACGTGGCGCAGCGCCCGTTTCATGGCGGCCGGGGCGGCGGCGTAGAGCACGCCTTCCACCACGGCCATCAGCCCGAGGGCGACGAGGAAATCGGTCATGGCGTCGCCCTCGGTCCGCCGGCGCCTCAGGGCGCCGGGGCGGCGGGGGCCGCCGCGGCCGGCGGCGCCACCGACGGTGCGGTCGGCACGGTCGCCGGAGGCACCGCGGACTTGCCGCTGTCGCGGAAGTAGCGGAAGAACTCCGTGTCCGGCGTCAGCACCATGGTGGTACCGGTGCCGAGCGCGTCCGCGTAGGCCTGCATCGAGCGGTAGAACTCGAAGAACTCGGTGTCGAGCGTGTAGGCGTCGGCGAAGATGCGGTTGCGTTCCGCGTCGCCCTCGCCGTGCAGGATGTCGGCGTCGCGGTTGGCCTCGGCGACGAGCACGGTGGCCTGACGGTCCGCCTCGGCGGTGATCCGGCGCGCCTCCTGGGTGCCCTCCGCGCGCAGTTCCGAGGCCTCGGCGAGGCGTTCGGAGCGCATGCGGTCGAAGGTGCGGTCGAGCACGTTCTCGGGCAGCTCGGTGCGGCGGATGCGCAGCTCGACGATCTCGATGCCGAGCGTGGCCGCCTCCGGACGGACGAGGTCGCTGACCTCCTTCATCATCTCCGAGCGGGCGTCGGAGAGGGCGGCGTCGAAGGTGCGGTTGCCGTAGACGCGCTTGAGGGCGGCGTCGAGGCGGGTCTTGAGGCGCTCCTCGGCGAAGGTCAGGTTGCCGGCGACCGATTCCCTGAAGGCGCGGGGATCGGTGATGCGGTAGGTCGTGAAGGCGTCCACGACGTACTGACGGCTGTCCTTGACCTGGACGATGTTGTTGTCGAGCTCGAGGGTCTGCAGGCGTTTGTCGATGATCTGGACGGTGTCGACCACGTTGGTCGGCACCTTGAAGTAGATGCCGGGTCGGGTGATGACGCGCTGGATCTCGCCGAAGCGCAGCTGGATGGCCTGGTCGCGCTCGGTGACGACGAAGGTCGCCGAATAGGCGATCAGCGCGAGGACGGCGGCGACGATCAGGACGAAGGGCAGGGCGATCTGGCGCATCAGCGGACCTCGCCTTCGGTGGTGGTGCCCTGAGCGGCGGCGGCCGCCGCGGCGCCACGGCGCAGCTCCGGCAGCGGCAGGTAGGGCACGACGCCGTTGCCGGCGTTCTCGCCGAGGATGACCTTGTCGGACTTGGACAACACGCCTTCCATGGTTTCGAGGTAGATGCGCTTGCGGATCACCTCCGGCGCCTTGGCGTACTGCTCGTAGACGTCGCGGAAGCGCTGGGCCGCACCGGTTGCCTCGGCGATGACGCGGTCGCGGTAACCGATGGCGTTCTCGCGGATCTGGCTCGCCTCGCCGCGGGCGTCGCCGAGACGCTTGTTGGCGTAGGCCTGGGCGTCCTGCTTGACCTTGTCCTGGTCCTGCTGGGCGCGCTGGACCTCGCCGAAGGCGTCGGACACCTCGCGCGGCGGGTCGGCGCGGGTGACGTTGACGCCCTTGACGCGCACGCCGGCCTGATAGGTGTTCAGCGTCGACTGGATCAGCTGCGCGACGGCGACCTGGGCGGCGTCGCGGCCGGTGGTGCGGAACTCGTCGGCACGGGTGCGGCCGACGTATTCGCGCATCGCCGATTCGGAGACGACGCGGACGAGGTTCTGCTGATCGGCGATGTTGAACAGGTACTTGATCGGGTCGTCGATCTGCCAGAGCACCGAGAACTCGACGTTGACGAGGTTCTGGTCGCCGGACAGCATGATCGAGCCGTCGCTTGTGGCGCGGGCGGCCGAACCGATGTTCTCCTGGTTCTCCTTGCGCAGCGGCGGCTTCTCGACCGATTCGATCGGCCAGAACATGAAGTGGATGCCCGGCTCGTTGATTTCGGGCTTGACCTCGCCGAAGCGCAGTTCGACGCCGACCTCGTCCGGCTGGACGACGTAGACGCACTCGTAGATCCAGAAGGCGCCGACCACGGCCAGCACCAGCGGCGCGAACAGACGCGCGCCGCCCTGACCGCCGGGGCCGCCCGGCCCGCGCGAGCCGCCGGGCAACAGGCGCCGGAGCTTGTCCTGGCTGCGCCGGAGCAGTTCCTCGAGGTCGGGGGGATTGTTGCCGCCACCGCCACCGCCGCCGCCGCGCGGCGGCTGGCCCCAGGGCCCGTTTCCGCCGCCCTTCCATCCGCCGCCGCTCTGGTTGCTCCAAGGCATGAGGTCCTGGTCCTCCGGTCGAGTGGGGAATTCCCGCTGTGGCCTCTCGGCTTATACGGGGTCGCCGCGGCCTTGGAAACCGCCGTTCCCGGCCGTCGGGCGGCATGGGTAACGCTTCCAAGGCGTCGGGCGCGCCGCCGTCAGGTGGGGCTCGGCCGGGGCGAAGTCAACCGCGGGCGGTCACCGATCCGCCGCTTTCGGCGCGCGGCGCTCGTAGTCCTGCCAGAGCGCGTCGGTGCTGTCGCGCTCGCCGCGCGGCATCGGCTCCTCGTGGACGAGGTCCCAGTCGGCCGGATCGATCGCCGGGAAGCGGGTGTCGCCGTCCGGGCTCGCCGCGACGCGGGTGACGCGCAGGCGGTCGGCGCGGCCGATCAGGGCGGCGTAGAGCGTGCCGCCGCCCCCGACGACGAACTCGTCGAGGCCCTTGTCGGTGGCGATGCGCCGGGCCGCCGCGACGGCGGCGTCGAGGTCGGCGAACACCGTGACGCCGTCCGGGCGGTAGTCCGGATCGCGCGAGACGATCAGGTTGTCGCGGCCGGGCAGGGGGCGGCCGATCGATTCGAGCGTGCGCCGGCCCATCACCACCGGCTTGCCGAGGGTGATCGCCTTGAAGCGCCGGAGGTCGCTCGGCAGCTGCCAGGGCATATCGCCGTCGCGGCCGATCACGCCGTTCTCGCCGAGAGCGACCACGATGGTCATCTTCGGCGCGGTCACGGCGCCTCCTCCGCGAGCCGGCGGAGCGCCTCGCCGGACAGCCGCACCTGTTCCCAGCCGCGCATCAGCACGGCGCCCTTGGCCTCGTAGAAGTCGATGGCCGGGCGGTTCCAGTCGAGCACCTCCCACTCGAAGCGCGGCAGGCCCTCGTCGACGCAGCGCTTCGCCAGCCGCGCCAGCAGCGCCTTGCCGACGCCGGCGCCGCGGTGCTCGGGCAGCACGAACAGGTCCTCGAGGTAGAGGCCGTGGCGGCCGGCGAAGGTGGAGAAGGAATAGAACCAGAGCGCCATGCCGGCCGGGCGGCCGTCGACGTCGGCGATGTCGCAGAATACCTTCGGCGCCTCGCAGAACAGGGCGGCGGCGAAGTCGGCGCCGGTCGCGCGCGCCTCGTCGGCGAGCTTCTCGTAGGCGGCGAGGGCCCGTACGAAGGCGGCGATCGTCTCGGCGTCGTCCGGGGTCGCCGGGCGGATGGTCAGCGTCATGGGTCGGGCTCGTCCGTATGGCCGGCGCGGGCGCCGGCGGTCGGGCCTGACTAACCCGGCGGGGCCGGCCGCGCCAGGGTCGCCGTCCGCGTCGGCGGCCGCCTCACTGCGGCTGGGGCTCCTGGAAGTCGAGGATCAGGATGTCGAGGTCGCGGCGCGGGTAGAAGTCGGTCGCCTCGATCTCGAAGGTGGTCGGGCCGGTCTTCTTCACGCCGGTGCCGCAGAAGCTGACGAGGTTCTTCGGGTCGCCCTTGTCGATCGTCAGGTGGAACTTGCCGATGGTGCCTGCCCAGTTGCCGCCGGTCTTCAGCACGTAGGCGAGGCGCTGCTCGAAATAGGGCGCGCCGTAGGGATTGTCGGCGGGCACCGTCTTCAGGACCGCCTTCTCGAAGCCGGCGTCGAAGCAGTAGCGCTCGCGGTAGAGATCGTATTGCTCGCCCTTCATCTTGCCTTCCTCGAGGAAGGTCAGGCCGACGGTGCCGCCGACGCTCGGCTTGTAGCGGTGCTGGACGCGGACCTCGCGTCCGGCCGGGAAGGTCATCTCCCACCAGTAGGTGGCGCGCAGCGTCCAATAGGGCACGAAGTGGGTCTCGGGGCCGTTGCCCTGGTCGTACTCGTCGCGCAGCAGGATGCCGCGGCGGGCCATGTCCTCCTGGACCTCGCGCGGCAGCGCGTCGGTGGCGGCCATCGCCTTGTCGGAGAAGGGCATCAGCGGCACGCCGTGGCCGACGAGGTCGTCGGTGACGTCGATACCGGCGACGACGGCGCGCATCTGCAGCTTCGGCTCGACCAGCTTGCCGTCGACGGCGACGGAGAAGTCGAGGAAGTTGTCGCTCTCGGTGTCCGGCACCGCCACCGGCGAGAAGGGCGAGGCGTCGAGATCCGGCATCGGGAAGGCGACGACCGTGCTGACGTCCTTGTCGGTCTCGTTGCGGAAGACGTAGTCGACCCGGACGTCGTTGGTGGAGATCGCCAGATCCTCCGAAACCATGGCGACGTCGCCGGTCTGGACGAAGATCAGCCCGCCCGGGCGGAGCTCGGCCATCGAATCGTTGGCGAGGGCCGGGAGCGTCGAGAGACCGACGGCGGCGGCGATGACGAGCGCGCGGAACATGGGCTGGCGGCTTCCCCCTGGATCGGAACCGGGCGCAGCCTACCCGGCCGGCACGGCGCCGTCACCGCCCGTTCGGGGGCGGCCTTTCTCAGGGGAAGGCGGGCCTCAGAGCCAGCCGCGGCGCTTGAACCACCAGTAGGGCACGAAGGCCGACAGCACCATGGTGGCGATGGCGAAGGGATAGCCGAACTTCCAGGACAGCTCGGGCATGAAGTTGAAGTTCATGCCGTAGACGGTGCCGACCAGGGTCGGCGGCAGGAACAGCACGGCCGCGATCGAGAACACCTTGATGATGGCGTTCTGCTCGATGTTGATCAGGCCGAGGGTCGCCTCGTGCAGGAACGAGATCTGCTGCTCGAGCTGGGTCTCGAAGGCGGCGAGCGACTTGATGTCGCGCTCCACCGCCTTGAGGCGCACGGACGGGCCGTTCTTGACCCACTCGGACGCGCCCTGGCGCACGAAGGGCACGATGCGACCGAAGGAGAGCAGGCTCTCGCGCAGCACGGCGAGCATGCTGTTCTTGCGGCCGAGCAGGCGGATCAGGGCCTGGAGGTCGGTCTTCGCGCCGGGCGTGCCGTCGGCGGCGTCCTCCTCCTCGTAGAAGACGGTGTCGGCGATGCGGTTGAGGTCGCCGGCGACGATCTCCAGCACGTCGGCGATGCGCTCGACGAAGCTCTCCAACAGCGAAACGAACACCGCCTGGGCGCTGCCGTTGTCCTCGGGTTGCTTGGCGACCCGCGCGTCGAAGGTGCGGAACGGCATCGGGTTGGAATAGCGCACCGTGACCAGCCGCTCGCGGGTGAGCAGGAAGGTTACCTCGGTGCGCTTCGGGCGCCCCTCGGCGACGCCGTCGAGCACGACGGCGGTCATGACGAGGGCGCCGCCCTCGGTGTAGAGCCGGGCGGACTCCTCGATTTCCGCCATCTCCTGGCGGGTCGGCACCTGGAAGCCGAGGATGCGCTCGACCTCGAGCTCCTCCTCGCGGGAGGGGTCGCAGAGGTCGATCCACAGCGGGTCGTCGGCGGCCTCGGCGATCTCGCGACGCTCGAGCCGGCCGCCGACGAGGCGGTGGCAGCCAATCATTCGGCCGCGGTCCGCGCGGCCTTGGCCGGCGCCTCGGTGGAGGCGGAGGCGGTGCCGATTCCGGTGGCGATGGCGGCGACGTCGAGGACCACGATCGGTCCGAAGACGACGACGAAGCTCAGCCACAGCACGACGCCGACGTCGGAGACGCGGCGGCGGGGAGCCATGGCACGGGCCTTGCGGCCGGCAGCGAGGGTGTTGGTCATGTCGGGTCTCCTCGGACGGCCGCATCGGCCGGTCCGGGACCCGATCGAACGATCAGATCCTGAACCCGGTCGGCGACGGCGCGTCCCTGCGACTACTGTCGGGGTCGGTTGGCATTGGCCTTCGGTGTTCCGGTTGGGTCGTCGGGCATGGAGCACACTCCTCGCCGAACGATGAGGTGTAGATCGTCGAAACCGCCGATGCCGTCAAGCGGATTCGAGCGAAAAAGCGTTCCGCGACGCAGCCATGCACGACGCGGTGGACCGGCCGCGGTCAGACCGCGACGGCGGCGCGGATCGCCGGGTGCGGGTCGTAGCCCTCGAAGCGGACGTGCTCGTAGCGGAAGTCGCGGACGTCGCGCACGGAGGGGTCGAGCACCAGCGTCGGCAGCGGCCGGTGCGGACGCGAGAGCTGCAGCTCCGCCTGCTCGACGTGGTTGACGTAGAGGTGGGCGTCGCCGAGCGTGTGGACGAACTCGCCGGGGGCGAGGCCGGTCGCCTGCGCCATCATGACGGTGAGGAGGGCGTAGGAGGCGATGTTGAAGGGCACGCCGAGGAAGACGTCGCCGGAGCGCTGGTAGAGCTGGCAGGACAGGCGGCCGTCCAGCACGTAGAACTGGAACAGGCAGTGGCACGGCGGCAGTGCCATCTCGGCGACCTCGGCCGGGTTCCAGGCGCTGACGACGAGGCGGCGGCTGTCCGGGTTGCGGCGGATCTCGTCCTGGACCCAGGCGATCTGGTCGATCGCGCCGCCGCGGCCGTCCGGCCAGGACCGCCACTGCCGGCCGTAGACGGGGCCGAGGTCGCCGTTCTCGTCGGCCCACTCGTCCCAGATGGTGACGCCGTTGTCGCGGAGGTAGCGGACGTTGGTGTCGCCGGCCAGGAACCAGATCAGCTCGTGCACGATCGACTTCAGGTGCAGCTTCTTGGTCGTCACCAGGGGAAAGCCCTCGGCGAGGTCGAAGCGCATCTGGTGGCCGAAGACGGACAGCGTCCCGGTGCCGGTGCGGTCGTGCTTGCGCGTGCCGGTGGCGAGGATGCGCTCCAGGAGATCGTGGTACTGCTTCATCGGCTCATCGTCCCTGTCGAGCTCATCCATGATCCATCTCCACGATTATGCAAGGCTCTCGGGGCCCATCCTTCCGTCGCCCACAGGCAGACCGTAAAGTTGCGGCGGCAGCGGTGACGCCGTCTGCCCCCAACGGGAGACAGCCATGACGATCACCCGCCGTTTCATCGCGGCCGCCGCGCTTTCCCTGCTGCCGACCGCCGCATTCGCCGCCGCTTTGCCAAGTACCGTCTATCAGAGCGCCGCCAATTTTCCGGCTGGCTGCTCCGCCGCCAGTTGCGGCATGACCTTTCAGCCCGTGCCGGCGGGCAGCACTTTGAAAGTCGATCACTTCTCTTGCGAGATCTCGGCATCGCCCACACGCGCCGTTCTCACCGTTCGCGTGAGTTGGGGTGCCGGCACCGTCCAGCAGAGCGTCTACCAGCGTCCGGAACTGGTCGGCCGTGACTCGGCGAGCTCCTATTGGTACGTGCGTGGCGAAACCGGCTTCATCATCCCGCCCGGCATGACGCCGAAGGTGGACATCTATGCGAGCGCGACGGGACCCTTCTTTCCGGCCTGCGTCCTCGCCGGCACTCTCTTGGCCTCCACGCCCTGAGCGATCCCGACGCGCCGCGCCCTGCGCCACCCCGTTCAGCGCCCACTGTCGAACCGGTCCGCGAGGGCGCGGACGCGGTCGACCGTGAGCTGGAAGAGGCAGCCCTCGATCATCAGGTTCTCGCCGGTGCCGCCGAGCATCTCGGCGCCCTCGAGGTCGCATTCGGCGTCGCGGAAGGCGACCCAGGCGCGCTGGGCGGCCTTCAGCCGGCGCAGCGTCTCGCCGTTTTCGGCGTCGATGGACGCGTCGCCGGTGTTCGTTGGCAGTTCGCCGACGATGACCTTGTAGGCGGCGTTGAGGACGGCGTCGGCGTCCGCGTGGGCGGTCGCCTCGCAGTCGGCGTATTCGGGATCGGACCCGGCCTTGGCCATACAGGCCTTCTCGGTGGCTTCGACGGCGTCGACGTCCTCGCGCGCGCCGGCGGCGGCGGGGGTGGCGAGGGCGAGCGCAAGGAGGAGGGCGGCGGTGCGGGTCAAGGTTCTGTAACTCCCTGTTTACAATCGGAATATCATGGCAGGGAGAACACGGTCAGGACACCCCCCGTCGTGGTGTACTTGGACAGGGCCTCGTAGGCGCCGACCGCGCCGGAGCCGTCGAGTGGGTCGGTCAGGCCGGCGGCGAGGCCGATGCCGGCCCAGCCGCCGACGCCGGAGAGCACCGCCACGTATTGCCGGCCGCCGAAGGCGTAGGTCATCACGTTGCCGACGATGCCGCTCGGGGTCTTGAAGCGCCAGAGCTCCTCGCCGGTGCGGGCGTCGATCGCCTTCAGCCAGCCCTCGAGCGTGCCGTAGAACACGAGGCCGCCGGCGGTGGCGAGGGCGCCGGACCAGACCGAGAAGCGCTCGTCGATCTCGAAGGCGGCCTTGCCGGTGGCGGGGTCGAAGGCCATCAGGCCGCCCATGGCGCCGGGCCGTGCTGGATCGGGGTAGAGCTTCAGCGTCGCGCCGACATAGGGCTGGCCGGCGGTGTAGTTCACCTGGAACGGCTCGAAGTCCATGCAGACGTGGGTGAGCGGCACGTAGAACAGGCCGGTGCGCGGCGAGTAGGCGGCAGGCTGCTGGTTCTTGGCGCCGAGCGAGCCGGGGCAGATGCCCTCGTGGTTGACGTCCTCGCCGGCCCCGCCGTCGTCGGTGGAGAAGGCGGGGTCGAGGATCGGCCGTCCGTAGCCGGGGCTCGCCGGGTCGAGGTCGACGGCGCGGGCCCAGTTGACCGACGGATCGAACTTGTCGGCGCGGATCAATGCGCCGGTGGCGCGGTCGAGGGTGTAGGCGAAGCCGTTGCGGTCGAAGTGGGTGACGAGCTTGCGCCGCGTCCCGTCGATCTCGTGGTCGGTCAGGATCAGCTCGTTGACGCCGTCGTAGTCCCATTCGTCGTGCGGGGTCATCTGGTAGACCCAGCGGGCGACGCCGGTGTCGGCGTCGCGGGCGATCAGCGCGTCGGTCCAGCGGTTGTCGCCGGGCCGCTGCACCGGGTTCCAGTTCGCCGGGTTGCCGGTGCCGTAGTAGACGAGGTCGAGGTCGGGGTCGTAGGTGAACCAGCCCCAGGTGCAGCCGCCGCCGATCGTCCAGGTCTCGCCGTCCCAGCCGGCGGTGCCGGAGTCCGGGCCGACCGGGCGGCCGAGTTCGGTGGTCTTCGCGGGATCGATCAGCGTGTCGGCGTCGGGTCCGGTCGACCACGCCCGCCAGCGCAGCCGGCCGGTGGCCGCCTCGTAGGCCGAGAGGTGGCAGCGCGCGCCCATCTCGCCGCCGGCCATGCCGACGATCACCATGTCCTTGACCGGCATCACCGCGGCCGTGTTGGTCTCGCCGCGGCCGACGTCGCCGTTGCGGACGCTCCAGCGCAGCGCGCCGGTCAGCGCGTCGAGGGCGACCAGTGTGGCGTCGGCCTGTTCGAACACGATGGCGCCGTCGGCGTAGGCGAGGCCCTTGTGGACGGTGTCGCAGCACATCACCGCCACCGCCTGGGCGTCCTGGCGCGGCTCGTAGCGCCAGAGCACGGTGCCGTCGTGGGCGAGGTCGAGGGCGTAGACGACGTTCGGAAACGGCGTCACCAGATACATCACGCCGTCGACCACCAGCGGTGCGCCCTCGTGGCCCCGCAGCACGCCGGTGGAGAAGCTCCAGGCCGGCCGGAGGTCCTTGACGTTGGCCGTCGTGATCTCGTCGAGCGCCGACCAGCGCGTGCCGGCGTAGTCGCCGGTCGGCAGCGCCCACTCGGCCGAATCGGCGCTGCGGCGCAGGAGATCGCCGTTGGCGGCGGCCGGCGGGGTCGCCGCGGCGAGGACGAGCGCGGCGGCGAGAACGGTGGACGGGCGGCGGGACATCGGCGGGATCCGTTCGGTTGCGCTCAGGTGACCGCGACGATCTCGACTTCGTGGCCGCCGAAGCTGGCGAGGTCGCCGACGCGGCGGCCCATCAGCGCCACCGCGGCGGGCGAAACGTGGCTGACCGAGCCCTTGGCCGGGTCGGCCTCGTCCTCGCCGACGATGCGGTAGGTCTGGCGGCGGCCGTCCTCGCGCTCGAAGGTGACGCGGCGGCCGAAGGCGACGACGCCGGGTTCGGCGCTCGCCTCGACCAACTCGGCGGTGCGGCGGCGGGCGGTCCAGTAGCGCAGGTCGCGGGTCGCGACCGCCATGGCCATGCGGTCGGCCGAGACGTCGCCGGCGGCCTGGGCGGCCGCATAGGCCTCGCGCGCGGCGGCGAGGGCGGCGTCGATGGCGGCGAGGCCCTCGGCGGTGAC
The DNA here is from genome assembly GCF_004362745.1 of Oharaeibacter diazotrophicus. NCBI lineage: Bacteria > Pseudomonadati > Pseudomonadota > Alphaproteobacteria > Hyphomicrobiales > Pleomorphomonadaceae > Oharaeibacter > Oharaeibacter diazotrophicus. The sequence continues at coordinate 767,570 of NZ_SNXY01000007.1, forward strand.
GAGGTTGCGGTGCGGCGAGACCGGACGGTCCGGCAGGTGGGCCGCGCGGGACTCGAGGTCCTCCTCGCGTGTGAAGGCGACGCTCATGATCGTCTCTCAGTAATGCGGGGGCCGCTTCTGCGGCATGAACTCGTCGACCCGCGATTCGGCCTCGCCGAGGCGGTCGGCGAGGTTGCCGACGAGGCGCTTCAGCCGGTCGATCTCCGCCCACTGGGCGGTGACGACCTTGTCGAGGTCGGCGATGACGCCGTCCTGGTGGGCGATGCGGATCTCGAGGTCGTCGATGCGGGCGACGAGGTCCGTGGCGTCTTCGGTCATGGCGTCGGGCCTCCCGTTCCCGTCCGGCCGACTAGATGGCGCATCCGAGCGACGAGGGGAAGTCCGCGGCGGCACGGAGCGGACCGTAAGGGCCCGCCGACCCGATGCGCCGCATCGCCCCGATCACCAGGATCCGCCTCGACATGCGTCCCGCCGCCCGCCTCGCCACCCGTCTCGTCCTCGCCGCCGGCTTCCTCGCCGCGGGCACCGCGCTCGCTTCCGCGTGGTCGTTCGGCAACGTCTACCAGGAGAAGGTCAACCGCTTCTGCACCAGCACGCCGGAATGCGCCAAGGCGTTCCCGGACGTGCCGGCCGGCAAGGTGATGCAGGTGCGCCACTTCTCCTGCGGCCTCGTCGCCGCCGACGCACGCCAGACCCGCCAGATCTACCTGCGCCTCACCTCGAGGAAGACCGCCGAGACCATGATCTTCCAGCAGCCGTTCACGCTGAAGGCGAAACTCGACGGCAACAACTGGTGGGTCGTCGAGGGCAATCCCGACTTCTTCGTGCCGGCCGACACCACCATCGAGGTGGTCTACAGCGGCTCCGGCACGCTGGTCACCCGCGTCGACTGCGCGCTGTCCGGCATCCTGTCGAATGCGGGCTGAGGCGCCTTCACAAGACCGTCGCCATCGCCTATATCTGACCGTGCCGGGGCAACCCGGATATGGCGATAAACTGGCTGCGCAATAAACCTATCGGACCCGGGGGCGGTACCCGGCGCCTCCACCCGAGCCCGCGCGCGACGCGGGTTCCGGCGGGGGCGAAATAGGATCGACGAGGGCGTAAAGGCAGTGCGGTCGCTCGGCATGGTTCCGCCGTCATCGGGCCGATCCTATAGTTGCGAATGACAACTATGCTCCGGTGGCCGTCGCCGCGTAATGCGGTGCCGGTAACGGAAATCAAGTCCTGAGGGGTAGCACTTTCAGGCGGGGTTCGGAGGTACCTGGCAACAGAAACCTCCACTTCATTTCATGTCTCCTAATTTGTTGAAAACGCTGCACAATGGTTTTGCAGTTTTTCACGGTTTTACAGTTCTGTTCTTGTTCCTCCCTTCGGTGATGGAGTGCAGGACGGCCTTGCCCCCGGCCTTGCGGTCGGCGTGGCGGCAGTAGCGCTCCACCATGGCGGGCGACATGCCGACCATGTCGCTGATCTGCGGGATCGAAAGGCCGTGCTGCCGCAGGCCGATCGCGGCGACGGCGCGAAGGCCGTGAGGGACAGCGTCGGCGAGGGCAGGGTGATCCGCTCGCACCGCGTCGAACGCCTTCCACCATCCGTTGGTCGTGAAGGGCTTGCCGTTGTCCTGGAGGAGGAACGGCCCCGGCCGCTTCTCCCAGCCGGCCATCTCGGCTTCCAGCTCGGGGAAGATCGGGCACCAGGGCCGCACGCCGGTCTTTTTCTGCGGCAGGCTGATTCCGCCTTCGTCCAGGTCCGTCCAGCCCATGCGGACCACGTCGGAAATCCGCTGTCCGGTATAGCGCATCAGGACGTAGCCGCGCCGCACCATGCCGGCGAAGTTCGCGTCGGCGATGGCCAGTTGTTCCGGCGTCCACGGCTTGTGCCCCTCGCCCGGGTCGAAGTGCGGCACGCCTTGCGTCGGATCGCGGGTGAGCAGTTCGCGCGGCCCCATCGCCCATCGGCACATGGAGCGGAGCGCGTCGAGCACGTTGTTCGCCGAACCGGGCTTGGCCGCGAGGCTGTCCATGAGTGCCTGGACGTGAGACGGCCGCAGGGCGGCGGCGGGCAGGTTCCCCCACGCCTTGCGGACCACCTTGAGCGAGCCGCGGTACTTGGCGCGCGTGCTTTCGGTGAGCCGGCGTTGCAGGGTCGGCCATGCCGCTTCGTAGGCATCGGCGAGGGCGTTGATGGTGTCGGCCGCGGGGTTCCCCATGATCCCCTGCGCCTGCCGAACCGCGGCCCAAAACTCCGGTGAGTGCGGATCGTTCGGCAGCTTGATCCGCTGGCCAGGGTTCTTCGATCCGCGGCCCTCTTGGTAGTAGAAATACTCGCGGGCCTTGGAAACCACGCGGTGAACGTGCGCGGGGAGGGGGACCGAGGGTCCCTTACGGCGCGGCGACATTCTTGATCCCGACGAGGAACGGATCTGCCGTGGCGTCGTGCTCCGGCGTCATCGAGGCGAGCGCACGCTGGACGTCGTTCCAGGAGTATCGCGCGCACCCGGCGGACAGCTTGATCGGTTTCGGCAACAACCCGCGACGGACCATGGCGTACACCGTCTCTTCCGACACATCGAGTTCCCGCGCCAAGGTCGCGGCGGACATGTAGGCCGGCGGACGATCGAGACGGTCGGGAGCGGTCACCGTTTCACCCCTTCTTGTTGCGCATGAGTGCCGCGAGGTCCGCGCGCTCGACGCGGAGCGGGGACGTGGCGCCACCGGGCTTGGCCGCCGGGAGGATGCCCCTGCGGACCCACCGCGACACGGTCGCCACAGAGACGCCGGCCTCGTGCGCGATCTGCTTTCTGGTGCGGAGTTCACTCGTCATCGCCGACCTTCTTTCCCTGCGATTCCAGGACAGAGGCGAGGTGCCGGCGATCGCGCTCGATGATGTATTCCTCGATTTCGACCATCCGCTTGGCTCGCTGCAGCGGCGGCAGGTTCGCATTCCACGGGTGCGACGGGTCCAACGGACGACCGTTGTCGTCGCATCCCTCGTATCGTCCGACCTGATCCAACCCCTTCAGGATCCGGTCATTTGCCCAATAATCGGCATAGTGACGGACGACGTTCCAAATCACTTCGCCAGACGAAAACACTCCGAAGTCGTACCCGCCGCCGGAATAGAAGTGCTCCGACTTGATGTTGTCACCGCGAACCGTCGACTTCACCTTGGGCTCGCCTCTGTGGTTGGCTTCGTACACAACGAGCCAATCCGGCCCCGTATCCAGGTCATTGATATTGTCGTGAGTGACGATCAACTCCCTGGACAGGTCGGCGACGTGGGCAACGATCGGGGCGGCGAAGTCGTAGGTTCGTCCCGATCGTGTGATTTCCTTGAAAGCCCGGAGGCAAATGGCCGAGACCAGCGAATAGAGCTTCGGGCTCGTCTTGGCCGTTCCGGACTTGACGCAAGGGATGTAGCCGCGGTCGGACAGGTTGCTCAGAAACTTCCGAACGTCCGCGGCCTCGGATTCGCCGATCGCCGCCAGCTCGCAGACCTCGGCCGGCGTCATCCAGAACCGATCCGCCTCTGCGACCGTGAGGTTTGGTGTGTAGTGCGAGAGCTTCATGCGCCGTCATGCTTCGCGTGAGTAAGCCATGCGCTATTCGTGCCCTCAAAGCATCACCGCGTCAACGGTGCCTGATTCCCCTACACGGAAATTCGCACCCCTACGCCTCGGAGACGCGCCGCACGATCCGGACGTCAGCAGCCGGGAAGCGCTTCCAGTGCCCGTGCGGCTTGCCGCCCCAATAGTGCTTCATCCGGAGGAAACCGGGTTTCCGCGGCGACGATTCCACGAACAAAATTGGCCTGATGCGGCGCCCGTCGGGGCGAACGAGTTCCACCTCGTACACGCCGGCCCCCTCGAAAGCCGGCGCCGGCGCCTTGGGCGTAGACGCGATGACGACGAAGGATCGGCCGGTCTCGTTGTCCTCGGCGCCGAGCGGAATCGCCGCGGTGCCCTCGACGTGCCACCGGGTCAGGGCCGGTTCGGCGTCGGTGACAGCAGCCCGCAGTTCCGCCAGTGCGGCGCGGACGCGGGCCGACTTCCCGTGGTGGCCGGCCATGGGCGGCGTGCCGGCGAGGAACCGCCTCAGGTTCGCGAGGGCGCCGGCCTCGGCGCTATCGAGGTCGTCCAAGCGGCGGGCGAGCACGTCGAGAACGGCGACGCCATCGGCCGGCGAGGCGATCGGCGCCGAGAGGATCGCGCGTTCGATGCGGTTCATCTCGCCGGCCCACTCTGCTTCGGCGGCGTTGGCGGCATTGCGCCCGATGACGTGGACGTCGAGCGCGTCGAGCGTGGCCTCGGCGGCGATCTGCGCCTGCCATGCCTCGGCAAGCTCGGCGACGGTCTCGGCGGCGGAGGTGCCGGCGAGCGGGGGCGCGACGTCGCGCGACTGCATGGGGGAGGAGGTGGCGAGCATTGTGGTTCCTCGTGATCGTGTGCGTGTGGTATGCGCGGCCGTCAGCCGTGGCGGGCGGGAGCCGTGCCGCCCGGCTGGGGGCGAAAAATGCCGACCACGCGGCCGAGCAACTTCGACCGAAAGTGGTATGTTGTGAAAGGTCCTTCCTTGGGTAGCATCGAAGGGCGGCCCATGCGGCGGGCGAGAACGACATTCGCCAGCGGTTCGTGAAGCACTTCCCAGAACTCGCGCGGCGTCCCCTTGGACGGATCACTTGTCCAATAGTCGCGCTCGCCGTCCTTGCCGGACACGACGTAGTTGACCATGCGGCAAATGGGTTCCACGAACTTGAGGACGTATCCGCTGGCACGCCTCCGGTCGTCGTACGCGATCACGAAGAACTCGCCGATGGTCGGCTCGACGTCGGTGGTGTCGACGATGGCCAGCTCGCCTTCCCGCAGGTGCGGGCCGAAGCGGTCGTCGGGAACGTGAATGGTAATGCATCCCGGCGGCAGGGCGTCGAGCAGCATCAACGCTCGCAGCTCGGGTTGATGCCTGAAGGCCGGCAAGCGTTCGGCGTTCGCCGAACCGCGATGGTTCGTCGTCATGTGGGGTTGCTCCGTTGAACCCGTGTGATACAATTAGAACATAGCAACGCTGTTCTAATTAGGTCAAGTCGGAATGACGACACCCGCGCAGTTGAGGGCCGCGCGCTCCCTCTTGGGGCTTTCGCAGCCTGACGTAGCTACAGCGGCCGGTGTGTCCACCATGACCGTTAAGCGCGCGGAAGGGTCGGGAAAGCCAGCTGCCTCGGCGGAAGCCGTCACCGCCATCCGCGCCGCGCTCGAAGCGGCCGGCGTCGAGTTCATCCCGGAGAACGGGGGAGGTGCGGGGGTGCGGCTGAAGCGAAGTAATAGTATTCCTGTATCAAATGTTAGTTGATATGTTTTTAGGAGATTGTTCCTATGTCGAACATCCATGAGAATTCAGAGTACGCACGGCATAAGGAACTTCAATTGAATGGAAAGACGAATGTTTCTTTTGTGCCTTGCTCATCGCGCGCATTTGAGGCGTCTGAAATAGATTATAAAGTAATCAATCATTCTTTTGGAGGAGAACTCATACGCTCATATAGGCATAGAGTTGCGCCTATAATATTCCTAAATTCAACAGCTAAAGCTATGATGCTTGAACAGGTTGTATTAAATGATCCTTTGGTGGGGCCATCGGAGGTATTTTCAATTATTAGTGGCAATTACATATCTATAATCGATAGTGCAATAGATAAGTTGCCTTTAGATTTATTGATATTGTATTGCCGTAATCCGATTATCGATTTGCGAGATTTTGATAATTATTCTAATGCCATTGCTGAATGTCAGAGTTTATCCGATGATGCCGAGTTTATGAATAGCTATTTTGTTATGCAGGTAAATCTTATGAAAGAGACAATTGAGAGGGTTGGTTCTTTCGGCTACGAATTACTGCGCAGAGCATTGACTATTCTGCTTGAAGTTAGTCTGTTTGAACAGAATGAAGTTAATATATTTGCTTTGGATATTTTTCCATGTCTAAACAAGAAACAGGAAGATCTTAAGATGAAGAATTTTGAACTGCAATGGAAGTCGGAGGAATTTTGATTGTCGAGTATGAAGAACTGCATGCATCTCGATAACTGAAGGCCCTAGACGTGAGCCTCGTTCACAACGAGCGGACGAAGCTACTGGCGTCATGGTGGTAGATGTCTGATTCAATCTGTAGAACGGTGGCGGAGGCGGTATACGCTTGAAGGATGCAGGCGAATAGGAGAAGCTTAAGCTTCTGGGTCAATGGAGGTGAGTCGAATGTCTCAGAAATTCAATGCAGGAGACATAGTTCAATTAAAATCTGGTGGCCCCGCCATGACAGTTGAACGGCCTGATATCTATGATGAAGGTTCATATATATGTGTTTGGTTTAAGGGTTCTAGTCGGGAGATGGCGTCCTTTAGGGCTGATGTATTGATTATGTCGGCCCCTTTGAAGGATTGAAAATCATTCTTTGAGTCGGTTAAATGCCTCTTAGTTATCATCCGGCAACTGGAGAAATTGTTCTTTGCGACTATGGCACTGGTTTTGTGCCGCCTGAAATGGTGAAGCGGCGCCCCGTCGTAGTTATATCTCCAAGACTTCGGCGGAGAAATGACTTGGTTGCTGTTGTTCCGCTCAGCACTACACCTCCGGTGCCATTGGAGATGTACCATTGTAGCCTGACCTTGGCAGTGCCGTTGCCGGCGCCATTCGACAATGCACAGATGTGGGCAAAGTGCGACATGATCGCAACGGTAGCGCTGTCGCGTCTCGATCGTTTTCGTGACGGCCGGATGCCAGGCGGCGGACCTCGCAGGTTCAGAACTGGGATGGTGACCGCCGACCAGCTTCGGGAGATTCGTAGTGCGATGCTCCATGGTCTCGGGCTAGGTTCATTGACGGTTCACGTCTAAATCCTATATGAAGTATCGTTCCCGCGCTGCTTCGGCATCGGGCTTGGAGACTGTCTCTACGGGAGGCAGCGGATCTCGCGTAGGCGATAACAAGCTCGCGAGATCCTAGCATGTTTGGAAAGCTCCGCCCTTAAAGGGCGGAGCTTTTTCTTCATGTATTCATGCTATTGCGCCAACGCCTCGCGGATCTGCGCCGCGATCTCGGCGAGCACGGGATCGGGCAGAACGACGCCAGGGCACCACCGGCCATCCCGGTCGCGAAACTGCGGCGCCTCGACGGTCAAGACCGCGCCGGACCGAAGCGCCCGAACCCCTTGAACGAGAATCGGAACGCCATCGATTTCGATCTCGGCATTCGCCAGGGCAACGAGGCGCCCCGGCCCGTCGACCCGCAGCAAGGTCACCACGGTCACATTGACCAGCGCCCGGCCGGCATCGTCGGCGATGGCGGGCGCGCTCATAGGAACAGCAGCCCCTCCGGCCGATCGGTGACGTCGTCGTAGACGGACCCGCCCTCGGCGAGGGCCGCACGCGCCACGGCCATCGCCGCGGCAACGGCGCCGTCGATGCGGTCGCGAGACTTCCCCTTGTGGAAACTGCGGTTGCCCCGGCCGTCGTCCTGGACGGCGACGTTGTCGAAGCACCAGCGGAGCACGGGATTGCCACCGTGGACGAACTGACGGCCGAGGATGGCACGCTCAAGCTCGGCGATGGCCGGCCCCATCGATCGCCAGCCCTGCCGGAATTCGGTGACCGTGAAGCCGTCATCGACCAGAGGACCCGTGATCTGCCGGCTATAGGCCGGGTCGGCGGTGATCTCCTGGACGTCGAAGCGCGAGCAGAGGTCGCGGATATGTGCCTCGACGGCGCGATAGTCGATCACGTTCCCGGGCGTGGCGGTGATGTGGCCCTCGTCGCGCCACCGGGGATACGGCACGCCGTCGCGATCGGCACGGGCACGAAGGTTGTCCTCGGGGACGAAGAACCAGGCGAGGACGAAGTTCGTGTCGCCATCGCGAAAGCACGCGACGACGGCGGTAAGGTCGGTGGTCGACGACGCGTCGATGGCGACCCAGCAGGGCAGCCCTTCAAGGTCGGCTTCGTCGATCGCCGCGGCGCCTTCGTCATAGACGGTCATATCGAGGAACGGGTCGGCCGAGTGATCCAACCACACGTTCAAGTGAAGTTGCCGGAACGCCTCGCGGTCCGCCGGCCGCGCCTCGGCCTCGCGCGCAAGCTGGCGAAGCCCCTCAAGATCCGGGTAGCCGCTGGCGAGGCCCGGGTTGACGTCGTGCCAAATGGCTTCGTCCCGCCAGTCGCAATCCCGCGGCGCCTCGAAAAGGATCGGCAGGAAGCCGGGGTCGTCGACCTCGCCGGAGGCGACCCGCCGTGCGTAGTCGTAGAGGTCGAAGGCGACGTTCTCTTGCCCCCGGCCGGCGGTCGTAATGATGACCTGAAGCGCACCCGGGACCTTCACGAGGCCGGTCCGGAGCACGTCCCACAGGTCGCGTTTCTTCCACGCGTGGAGTTCGTCGGCGAGCACGAACGTCGGAGTGCGGCCGTGCTGCGTGCCGGCGTCGCACGAGATGGCTTCGTAGACCGCGCCGGACTTCGGATGGCTGACCCGGTTTTTATAGTCAAGCAGCCGCACCGCGGCCGAGATGCGCGGTTCCTCGCGGATAATGCCGAGGGCTTCCTCATAGGCGATGCGGGCTTGCTTGCGGTCGGCCGCAGCCGAAATGACCTGCCCGCCGGCCACCCGCTCGGGGCCGATGGCGTGGAGCAGCGCGAGGCCGGCGCCGAGCGACGTCTTCCTGTTCCCGCGCGGCAGCAGCATGAACACAGTGCGCACGATGCGCCGGCCATCCGGGTGCGCCGGGCCGTAGATCCGCCGGACGATCCGCTCTTGCCACGCGTCGAGCGTGAACGCCTTGCCCGGCGCCGTCGACTTCGGGTGCTTCAAGATCCGCAGGAACCTGACGGCCCGCTCGCCGTAGCCGAACGGGTCGTCGATCGGGGAATCATCAAATATCCAGCTCGGCGAAGGCATCCACCTCCTCCTCCGGCAAGTTCGGGAGCTTCGGCCGCGACGTCGGCGTGAGACCCAGCTCGGCCGCGCCGCGGCGCACCTCGGCCGTGGATTGCGTGAGGGTCGTGAAAGCGGCGTGGCGCTTGCCCTCGACGTACTCGCCCTCGGCGGCGATGGCGGCCCATGCGCGCTTCACCAGCCCGACGTGAAGGCAGTATGTCTCCAGGATGCTCACCATGTCCGCCGTCAGCACCCGCCGCGACACGAGGCCGGGAACCACCCGTCGCCACTCGGCGCGCGCCTCCTCCGGCAACCACGCGGGCGGGCGCGGTGCCTTCGCCATGCCGCCGGCGATCACCTGCAGCTCGGGTTTTCTGCCACGCATCTCAGAACGCCCATTCGCGGTTGGCGGTGATGACATCCTCGACGCCTTCGATCGCCGGCATCAGGTCCGCGGCCGTCGTGCTTTCGCGGTGGTTGTACAGGCCACCGGCGAGCATCTTGACCGCGTTGCGGATCGCGCCCGGCACTTCCTCGGCGTCGCCGTATCCCGCCACGTAGGTCACCGCGACCGCATCCGGTTCACTTCCCGTGGCCGGCCACGGCGTCACGGGCGCGATCGTCGCCACGTCGCCGACGCCTTCGACGCGATAGGCCGAGGCCGAGAGCGTCCGATCCACGTTCGCCGCGTCGAGATAGGCGACGCTCGCCACCGACTGGACGGGCGAGGCCGAGAGCCGGAGCACGGGCGAGAAGCGCTTGAACGTCTGCCGCACCGTCCGCATCACCAGCGCCCGGCCGAGGCGCGCTTCGATCTGCCCCGTCGCCGCCTCGATGAGCGACACGAGAAGCGCGTCTTCGTCGTCGAAGTCGATCCGGAGATGCGCCTTGATGTCGGCGAGGGTGACCGGCGTTTCGGTCGGCGGCGTCACGATCGTAACGGACATTGAGGAAATTCCCTATGTAAGTGCCCAATTCGGCCCGATCTCGCGCGATTGACCCCGACCGGTCCCGGCCCCCTCGGGGAAAGTCGTCGACCACCCCCGGGGTGGTGCGCGCCGGCCCGTCCGCGCCCCGCTGGCGGGCGTTCGCGTCGGCGCCGTCGTCATGTCCCGCGCCCGGCGATCGGGCTTCCGCGTCCGAATGCCTGATCCCGAGCGGTGCGCCGCGAGTGGCACGACTTGCAGAGCGCCCGAAGGTTCGGCCACGCGAGCCGCAGGTCGGGCCGCTCGGCGACCGATTGGACGTGGTCGACCTCGTGCGCCGCAGCGCCGCAGGCTTCACAGCGCGGGTGAGCCGCGAGGAAGCGGGACCGCAGTTTCCGCCACTCGGCGTCATAGCCTCGCGCTGCGGCCGAGGGCCGGGCGGCGTCGGCCGCGGCCTTGCGGCGCTTGGCGCACGGGCACCGCTCGCCGCTGGCGATGCGGAGGCCGCAGCCGCAGATGGAAGCCGGCCGGCGCGCCATCACGCCACGCCCGGGATGCGGTAGCGGTCGAGCGCGGCGGCGACGTCCGGGCCGAGCGACGGGCCGCGGCTGCGGTCGTAGAAGCTGCGAGCGCTGACGCCCTCGACGGCCTCGCTCTTCATCGCCGGGTCGACGTCGTGACCGTGGTAGTCGGCGCGGACCATCTGCAGCACCGCGGCGGCGATGTCGCCGGGCACGGTTGCGTGGCCTGCGGTGAAGGTGACGACGATGGGCAGGACCGACCACCGCGAGGTCCGGCCGCTCGTGTTGAGGCGGTACAGGCTGCCGCTTCGGGCGTCGAGCCGGTAGTCTTCGGCCGTGAGGTTGACGCCGCCTTCCACGACGGCCGCGACGGCGGACACGGGGATCTTGGACAGCAGCAGCACGAGCGCGCCGCCGCATGATCCCGTCTCGGCGTCGAACCGATCAACCACCGTTTCGGCGAGCGGATTGAAGCCGAGGTAGCCGGTGACGGCGCCGGAGGCGCGGGCAATTGCGCGGGTGAGGAAGGTGTCGGCGTCGGTGCCGGAGATGCCGAGATCGTCGCGCACGTCGTCGAGTTCGACCAATGCAGCCGACGCGGCGACGGTGATGGTGCTTGTGCGGATCATGTTGTCGGGACCTCGCCGAGGGTGTGACGGGCCGGCCTAGCGTCGCGCTCGCCGGCCCGCCAGTGCGCCGAGCATCGCGCTCGGGGAGTCCGCGCCGCGCAGGTGTTCACGGCCGGTTCTCGCGTGGTCGAGACCTTCACGGCTTGCAGGTCGCCGAAGCTACCCGGGGGCGCCGAGGTCCCTTGCGGTTGTTCGGCGCCACGCCGCGCCGTCAATGAGGCCCCCGGGTTCAGGTGACCGGCGCGCTCGCCGGATGGCCGAGGATCGCCAGTGCGGAGATCGGTGCGGAGCCGCTGTTGCCCGTCGGCGTCACCGTGAGCCTCGTGTAGCGCTTCGACCCGATGTACCCGAGCGTCTTGACGGCGCCGTCATCGGCGTAGGTGAAGGAGGCCGCGGCCTCCGTGCCGAGAAGATCGGCATCGGCGACGGCCGCGGCGCCGGTCATGTCCGAAGCGTCGGATTCCTCGAGGAGCACGGCGAAGGTCGCGTCAGCATCAGCGAGCACGCCGGTCTGGATGACGTAGCTGACGCTGTCGTAACCGAGGCGATCGACGATGGCGCCGACGGCCGCGGTGTTGTCCGAGACGACGATCGGCGCGATGACCTTGGTCGGCTTGATGGAATGGATGAGGTCCCGCATGGGGAGGTTCCTTCGTCACGAGGGGAGAGGACGGGCGGCAGGAAGCCGCCCGGCGGGATCGTCAGGAGGTCGCCATTTTCAGCTTGCGCAGGGCCTCGGCGAGCACCACGCCGCCGCCGGTGCGCCGGCGGAAGTGGAAGCGGACCTTGCCGGCGGTGGCGAGCGAGTAGGGGTCGCGGAGCACCGACAGTGCCAGGCGGTCGTAGATCCGGTAGCCGCGCGCGAAGTCGCCGAAGGCGATCGGGTAGGCACCCGAGGCGATGTCGGGCATGTCGGGGGATTCCACGACGGGCCGGCCGAGGATCGTCTCCGGCTGCCCGGCCGTGTAGCTCGGCTGCCACAGATAGTTGTTCTGCCCGTCCTTGAGCTTGCGGATCGTCGCCAGGGTCGTGCCGTTCATGACCCACGTTCCGGCGTTCCGATACGCCGCCGGCATGGCGTACATGAGCGAGATCAGCGCGTCGGCGCCGAGCGTCGTCGCGTGGCCGTTGGCGGTGTAGCCGACGCCCGTATCGGACATGAACCCCATCGGCGCCTTCACGCCGTCGCCGGTGACGAAGGCCGCGCCTTCCAGCCGGCCGGCTTCCTCGGCGGCGTCGGCGGCGAGCTCGGCCTCGATGTTGACGGCGGCGTCTTCCAGGAGGCGCGTCGAGACGTCGATGTAGAACGCCGCCTCGCGGACCGGGATCACGGCCGCGCCGTAGGTGCCCTCGGTGCCGGTGCGATCCTCCGTCTCGTCGACCCAGCGGCCGGTGATGGTGCCGGAGCGCTTCGGCAGCGTGACGGACCCACTGCCCGTGGTGCGGACGGTGGCGACCTGCCGCACGGGCGAGAACTGGACGATGCCCTTGATCACCTCGGAGACGAACTCGGTGGGGGCGAGATAGCCGCCGGCCGTGTCGTCGGCGACGCGCAGGGTGCGGACCTCCTCCGGGGTCAGGATCTCCCGGCCACCCCGCAGGAAGCCGGTGAAGGCGCGCCGTTCGATCGGCGGTTCGGCGGGGTTCGCGGCCGTCGCGCCGGGACGGTTGGCGCGGACCTCGACGGCCTCCAGGCGGGTGCGGAAGGCGGCGAGGTCGGTGCGCAGGCCCTCGACGGCGGTGCGCGTTTCGGCCGCCGAGCCGGTGACGGCCGAGCGGATCTCCTCCACCGCGGCGACGGCCGCGGCGATCGGATCGCCGGTGCCGCCGGTGCCGGGGTCGTCGCGGGTCTCGATCGGCAGCGCCGAGCGGGTCTCGATCGGGGAATGGTTGGTCATGGTCAAGGCCTCGGGTTGCGGATGGCGCGAGCGGCCGACAGCGCGGCCTCGGCGAGTCGAACCGCGGCGCCGGCGCGGTCGGATCGAATGGACGTCACGGCCGAACCGGGCACGGCCGCGAAGGCGGTGATGCTGACCTCGTGGAGCGTCGCCCGGAGGATGGTGCGGACCGCGCCGCGGCGTTCGTCCTTGACGGTAGAGAAGCCGACGCTGAGGCCGCGGACGTCGCCGGCCTGGATCATCGCGCGCGCCTCGCGCGCCCGCTGGACGTCCAAGTTCAGCCGGCCACGGACCTTCATGTCCGTCGGCGAGATCCGGGTGACGGTCCAAGAACCGATGACGTCCGCCCGGTCGTGACTCCACAGCATCGGCACCGTGCGCCCTTCCATGCCGGCGAAGGCCGAGGGCGCGAACTGCGAACCATAGGAGTCGACCACGCCGAAGCGGATCGCGACGCCCTCGATGGTGCCGTCCTCGCCGGGCGCGGCGAAGCGGACTTCGATGTCGGAGGTCTCACGCTGCATTCGGCGACCCTCCGGACGTCGTGTTCGGGTTAACGAACGCTTCGCCGCCGTCGTACGGCGCCCGGTTTTCCATCGCCCGCACCTCGTTCGGGTTGAGGATCCGGGCGGCGATGGCGACGCTATACGCGTTCATCCGCGCGGCGAGGTCGGCGCGGACAAGGTCGTCGGTGATGAACTCCACCTTCATCGTCGCGCGCTCCTCGGGAGTGAGGAGCGTGCGCCGGATCGCGCCGGTCCACACTTCCAGCCATGGGAGAAGGCTATAGGTCAAGAAATCCTGACCCATCTCCGAAGTATTCGACCACGTTGCGCGGCCGAGTTCGTAGAGCATGTGGGGCGGGACGCGAAACGCGCGGGCAATCTCCAGGATCTGGAACGTCCTCGCCTCGACGAATTGAAGGTCCACGGCCGAGAAGGTCAGGGGCGAGAACTCGGCGCCGCCCTCCAGGACTGCGGTCCGGCCCGATTCTTCTCCGGAATGGGCAGCATGCCAGGAGTCCCGGATGCGCCGCACCGCGTCGGGGGCGAGCTTGCCGGGCACCTTCAGGACGCCGCTCGGCCGGCCACCCCGGGTGAAGAGCCGGCGGGCGTGCCGATCCTGGGCCGCTGCGGTGGCGATCGCTTCGCGCGCCAAGCTCAATGGGCAGCGATCGACATGGCCGAAGGCGCGTATGTGGATCACGTCTCGGCGGTCGAGCTCGCGCGGGCCGCCGGCCTCGGCGAGGACATAGGACGGTTCGCCGCCTGCGCCGGTGGTGACCGTCACGGCCGCCGGGTCGAGCCGCAGCAGCTCGACGGGCCGGCCGGCGAGGCGATTCACATAGGCGAACCCGCCCTTGTCGTTCGTGAGCGCGTCGATCGTGACGGCGAGCTTCAGGTCATAGGCGGAACACCAGTCCGACGCGTCATCGTGCAAGAGCGTGTAGGCCGGGTGGTCGAACGCCGGCTCCTGGTCACCCTGCCGGTAGAGCTTGATCGGGAGCGTCGCCACGGCCTCGGCGAGGATCCGCACCGCGCATGCCACAGCGGGCACCCGGAGGGCCGCCTCGGCCGAAAGGTACGCGCCGTCAGCCGGCACGCCGAAGATCCGCAAGATCTCCTCCGACGGGGCGGCGAGGCTGCGGCCCTCGCGGGCGAAGATGGCGCGGATGCGGTCGAGCATGACCGGGATTGTCATGCCGTTCGCAGCGCGTCCGGGAGTGTGCAACTCGGATCAACTAGGCGCATTTCAGCCGGCCATGGGGGGCAGGCGCCTTCAACCACTGACGACAAGTCTGAAGATGTGCAATCTAAAGGAGCATTTCTCGACGATCTCGATACGCGCGCGCGAGGGATGAGGACATAGGTATTTGTATGGAAAAAGAGATGTCGTCTGTCTCCGTACGCGCGTATCGAGATTATCGAGAAATTCACTCAAAAAGAGACGGCGCGCCAATGGTGCAACCAATGAGCGCGCCGTCGAGAGGTCGTTCCGAGTTCAGCGCTTGCGGGGGCTCCGCATCAAGTCCGCGAGCACGGCCTTCCGTCGATCTTCCTCGGCGGCCCGCGCTGCGAAGAACACGGGGACTGCCGGCGAGAGGGTCCATTTCCTCGCCAGCGGGCCGACCTCTGCCGGCACCAACCATCCGCCGGCCACCAGGGGCGACAGCGCCTTGTTGACCTCCCACACGCCCAAGTTCTTGAAATGGGCGACGTTGCGCACGAAGTCGGACGGCACGAACTGCGTCTTGCCGCTCGTCAAGATCCAGCTCGCCACCTTCGCCGTCCGATCGCCGTCCGTCACCGTCGCCGCCGTGCGGTAGAACTCTTGTGCGTGCGGAATGATGAACTCGCGGATGATCCGGGCCGCCTTCTCGACGATGTCGGCCGGGACGTAGCTCGGGGGCGCCTCGGGATGGTGCGCCAAGTGGAGCACCAGGGCGAGCGACCCGAACACGCCGCCGAGCTTCCCGACGAAAGCTTGGAAGCCCGCCGCGTAGACGTCGGCGACCTGTTCAAGGTCGAACAAATGCCGCATCAGCGCCTCGACGATCCGCGCGCCGTCGGCGTGTACCTTGAGCGGCACCGGGCCGCTCGCCGACCATTCCGGATGCACGTGCAGCAGGGCGGTCACCAGCCGGCCATACGGGTCGCCGTCGCGGTGGAACGGCCGGTCTTCCGGATAGGTTCGCGCGGCCATCATGACGGGGAGGAAGCGCTGCAGCAGCCCGTCCGCCTCGAGGTCCCGAAGCTGGGCGAGGCGTGCCGGCTGGATGCCGCCGATGAGCGAAACCGACAAGTTTGACACGTAAAGCTCGCCGCGCGTCTGCCGATCGACCGTGAACGTGCCGCCGTTGTACGCCTGAAGCCAAAACGCCCGGTCGACCGCGGACCCGCGGCCGCCGCTGTACTTCTCCATGGCGCCGACCCAGCCGGCGATTTCGTCGCGCTTCACCAGGACGCCGCGCGACTGCCTCGACAGGATTTCGCCGAGCTTTTCGACGGTGACGTCCCCGACAACGAGACGGTCCGGTTTCTCCGGCTCCGGCGAGGTCACCGGCGCGCGCTCGTGCTCGCCGACTGCGTTGAGATAGG
The DNA here is from genome assembly GCF_004362745.1 of Oharaeibacter diazotrophicus. Taxonomy (NCBI): domain Bacteria; kingdom Pseudomonadati; phylum Pseudomonadota; class Alphaproteobacteria; order Hyphomicrobiales; family Pleomorphomonadaceae; genus Oharaeibacter; species Oharaeibacter diazotrophicus. Next base: position 783,559 of record NZ_SNXY01000007.1, read on the forward strand.
CTTGCCGGCGCGCGGCCTCCTCGGCTTCGATCGGCGCCAAGGCCGCATTGATCGCGGGAGTTTTTCCCCGGCTGGGATCGCCGACCAGCAGGACCCACAGTCGCGGCGACACGCTCCACTCGCCGTGCTGCCGTGGCCGCAGCTTCCACCGATGATCGATCGCGCCGGAGCAAGCCCCCAGCGCCGCCATGGCGAGCGCGCTGCGGCACGTCCCGAGGTGAACGGCCTTTTCTTCGACGAAGCCCCGGATGGCCGGCGGCAGCACGTCGAGCGGGAAGCTCGGGACGATGTAGGCTTCCCACGGGTCGAAAAGTGCCTCCGGTGCCGATGCCCCCTCGGATCTGAGGGGACGTCCTTCACCTGCATTGGCCTCGGCCGTCTTCGGGTCGATCCGCTCGCCGCGCTTCAGGCCCGCCACGATGGCCGCCCCGAACTCGGCGTCGTCGTCGATCCGGTCCGGGAGCGGCGCCGCCGGTTCAGCCATGCCGGCCCGCAGCCCGCTGGCGAGCGTCGCCAGCATCGCGCGGGAACCGTCCTTCGCGACGTAGCCGTTTGCCGTCGCGGCCTCGGCGAGGGCGTCGCTCGCCTCGGCCTCGCCGATCCACCCGGCTCCGACGTAGTGCCCGACCTTGACGGCCGCCGCGTTGAGTGCGGAATTCCTGCCGCTCGTCACGCTCGCCAGCTTCGCGGCCTCGGCGGCAAGGGCCTTGGCCGCGTAGCGGCGTTCCCGATCGCCGACGGTGGCCGGGGCCGCCACCGGACGCGCCGGGGCGCGCCACGTCTCTGGCTTCGCCGGGGCCTTCGGCCGTCTGATGATCTCGGCCAACCAAGCCGGGATGGTCGGCAGCTCGTCACCGGCGCCATCTTCGGCAAACGCCTCGGCGAGCGACGGCGCGCCGTCGACCTCCCGATACGCCGCGCCGTCGGAGCGAACAGCGCCAGGTGCGACGATCCACCCCCCGGCCCCGCGGACGTCGACTCCGGCCGGAAGCGCGCCCGGCGAGTTCCCGAGCGGATCGGCCGGCACGTTCCGGAAGACGTAGTGCAGCCCGCCGCCGGCCGTTTCGACGATCGGGCCGACGGGAAGCCCGCCATGGAGTGCCGCCAACTCGGCAAGCGCTGCGATGCCGTCCGGGCCGTCGCCGTGGCGGTCGGCGTCGATCACCACCAGCCCGGCGCGGCCGAGTTCGATGCCGGGTAGGGCGTGGGGGAACTGCCGCCACCACGCGCGGATGCGCTCGGGATCAATCGACGCGCCGGCCTGCCACCCGGCGATGGCGGGGCGCTTGTTCCACGAAGTCTCGCCGGGAGACACTAACGCGGGGAACACCGGGATTCCGGCTTCGGCGTGCCGCAGGGCCGCCGCGAGGTTGGGCGGATCGCAGGTCATCGCCGCCGGCTCGAGATGGTCGTCGGGGTTGAAGCGAGTCGAGAGGGCCACCATCAAGCCGGCCCTCCCTTGCGCGGGCGCGGCTGGACGATCACGCCGATCTCGTTGGCACGAAGCAACGCGCGAACGTCGTCATCGTAGTCCTCGATGGCCAAGCCCTCGCTCGGCTTGGCGCCGGGCTCCGAGAGCCAGATGGCGACCAACCAGCGACGATCGCTCGGGCCGGCGCGGCAGCCGATATTGTCGAACGTGAAGGTGAAGGGCCGCCCGTCCGCAGCGCGGGGGGCGTGATCCGGGATCGGCGTGGCCGGCGGTTTGGGCGCCGGGCGCTTGGTGGTGCGGGCCGCTTTCGACGTCATGCCGCGGCCCTCCGGATGAGAGGGGGCGGGCCGCCGAGCACTGGCGTTTCGGACTCGCGGCGGATATCATCCGCGCACCCGTTCAGCCTATGCCTCGGCAGGACGTGGGGACACATAGCGCCGTTCCGGGGACCAGCCGGGACGGCGCTTTTCTTTGCGGCGACAGCGGTTTTACACTCTCCCGGATTGTTCTTGTCCGGTTCGCATCCGTTCCCGGTCGCGCTGAAAAACCTATCCGCTTGCGCCGACAAGGTATTCCCGTATAACGGGAGAAACCTCCACTTCCCTTCCTCGCCGATTCCGTCCGCCGCAGGGCCGTCGCGCTACGGCTTTCCGTTGCGGCGCAAGCGCTTGCCCGGCGCGGCTCGACAGCGTCCGGGGCCGGGGCTATATGACCCGGGAACGACGACGCCCGAGCGGGGTGGCAGCCATGGCCCAGGACCTGATCCGATACGACGTCCTCGCGCAGGAAGCCTTCCGCGGCCTCGTCCGCAAGGTGCTGACCGAGGTCGCGCACGCCGGGCTGCCCGGCGACCACCACTTCTTCATCTCCTTCGACACCCGTGCCCCGGGTGTCCGGATCTCCTCGCGCCTGCGCGAGCGCTATCCGGAGGAGATGACCATCGTGCTGCAGCACCAGTACTGGGACCTCTCGGCCAACGACCACGCCTTCGAGGTGTCGCTGTCCTTCTCCGGCATCGCCGAAAAGCTGGTGGTGCCCTATACCGCGCTGAAGGGCTTCTTCGACCCGTCCGTCGAGTTCGCCGTGACTTTCAACGTCGTCGGCGAGGACGGCCAGCCGGTCGACGCGGCGCGCGAGGGCGCGGCGCCGACGCCGGCCGCCACCCCGGCGCCCGTCGCGCTCGCGCCGGTGCCGGCGGCCGCGCCCGCGGCCGTTCCGGCGCCCGCCAAGGCGGAGGCCGAGAAGGCTCCGGCGGTCGAGGAGCCGGCCAAGGCCGACGATGGCAAGTCGGCGAGCGTCGTTTCGCTCGACGCCTTCCGCAAGAAGCCGTGACCGGGCGGTTCCCGGCGCGCGGCGGACACCCTATCTGACCGGGCGGGTGGTGCTGCGGAGGGAACCGCGACGTGGCCGACTACAGAACCGAATCCGACAGCTTCGGGCCGATCGACGTGCCCGCGGAGCGTGCCTGGGGCGCGCAGACCCAGCGCTCGCTGGAGAACTTCCCGATCGGCGGCGATACCGAGCGGATGCCGCTCGCGCTCGTCCACGCCCTGGCGCTGGTCAAGGTGGCGGCGGCGCGGGTCAACCGCGACCTCGGCCTGCTCGAGCCGCGGCTCGCCGAGGCGATCGTCGTCGCCGGCGCCGAGGTCGCCGAGGGCCGGCACGACGGCGAGTTCCCGCTGGTGGTCTGGCAGACCGGCTCGGGCACGCAGACCAACATGAACGTCAACGAGGTGATCGCCAGCCTCGCCAACGAGCGGCTCGGCGGCGCCCGCGGCGGCAAGAGCCCGGTCCACCCCAACGACCACGTCAACCGCGGCCAGTCGTCCAACGACGTCTTCCCGACCGCGATGCACGTGGCGGCCGCGCGCGCGATCGAGCGCGACCTGAAGCCCGCGCTCGCCCATCTCGCCGCCGCGCTCGGCGCGAAGGAGCGCGCCTTCGCCGACATCGTCAAGATCGGCCGCACCCACACCCAGGACGCGACGCCGCTGACGCTCGGCCAGGAATTCTCCGGCTACCGGGTGATGATCGAGCGCGGCGTCGAGCGGCTCGACCTCGCGCTGCCGGGCGTGCGCGACCTCGCCCTCGGCGGCACCGCGGTCGGCACCGGGCTCAATGCCCATCCCGAGTTCGGCACCCGCGTCGCTGCGGAACTCTCCGCCATCACCGGCATCGCCTTCCGTTCGGCGCCGAACAAGTTCGAGGCGCTGGCGAGCCACGACGCCCTGGTGTTCGCCCACGGTGCGATGGAGACGGTGGCGGTGTCGCTGCACAAGATCGCCAACGACATCCGCTTCCTCGGCTCCGGGCCGCGCTCGGGCCTCGGCGAACTGATCCTGCCGGAGAACGAGCCGGGCTCGTCGATCATGCCGGGCAAGGTCAACCCGACCCAGGCCGAAGCCGCGACCATGGTGGCGGCCCGGGTGGTCGGCAATCAGGCGACCGTGGCCTTCGCCGGGGCGCAGGGCCATTTCGAGCTCAACGTCTACAAGCCGGTGATCGCGCAGGCGGTGCTGCAGTCGGCCCGCCTGCTCGCCGACGTCGCGCGCTCCTTCGCCGACCGCTGCGTCGCCGGCATCGAGGCGAACCGGCCGCGGATCGCCGAACTGGTCGAGCGCTCGCTGATGCTGGTGACGGCGCTGGCGCCCCGGATCGGCTACGACGCCGCCGCCGCGATCGCCAAGGCGGCGCACCACGCCGGCACCACGCTGCGCGCGGAGGCGGTCGCCTCCGGCAAGGTCACCGCCGAGGAGTTCGACCGGCTGGTCCGGCCGGAGACGATGACCGGGCCGGGCTGACGCCGACGCACGGCTTTCCCGCCCGGCGCGGCGGGGTTATCGTCGCGGTTTCCAACGGAGATGTCCGGCCATGGGCGAGGTCGTCAATCTCAGGCTGCACAAGAAGCGCAAGGCGCGCACCGACCGCGAGGCGGAGGCGGCGGAGAACCGGGCGAAGTTCGGCCGCACCAAGGCCGAGAAGGAGCACGAGCGCGCCGTCGTCGACCTCGAGGCCCGCCGCCTCGACGGCCACCGCCGCGACGACGACGCCCCGTGATCGAGGCGCCCGCGTGATCGAGAAGCGTTCCGTCTCGCTCTCCGGCCACCGCACCTCGGTGACGCTGGAGCCGGAGTTCTGGGCCGCGGTCGAGCGGGCGGCGGCGGCTGAGGGCGTCTCGGTCGCGGCCTGGATCGGCCGGGTCGACCGCACGCGCGGCGAGCGCAACCTCGCCAGCGCGCTGCGGGTGGCCGTGCTGGCGGAGGCAGAGGCGCGGGCGGGCGGGGACTGACACCCCTCCGTCAGGCGACGAACTCGGCCCGCTCATAGCCCTGGAAATACAGCAGCGCGGTGAGGTCGCCGTGGTCGACGCGGGCGCGGGCCTCGGCGGCGACGGCGGGCTTGGCGCGGAAGGCGACGCCGAGGCCGGCTGCGCCGACCATGGCGAGGTCGTTGGCGCCGTCGCCGACGGCCATGGTCTCGGACGGGGCGAGGCCGAGGCGCTCGCGCAGTTCGACGAGACTGTCGAGCTTGGCGGCCTTGCCGAGGATCGGCTCGGCGACGGTGCCGGCGAGGACGCCGCCGTCGACGTGGAGCGTGTTGGAACGGTCCTCGTCGAAGCCGATGGCGGCGCGGATCGCGCCGGTGAAGACGGTGAAGCCGCCGGAGACGAGGGCGGTGTAGCCCCCGGCGGCGCGCATGGTGCGCACCAGCTCGCGGCCGCCGGGGGTGAGCGTGATGCGCTCGGCCAGCACCTCGTCGACGATCGCCAGCGGCAGGCCCTTCAGGAGGGCGACGCGCTCGCGCAGGGCCGGCTCGAAGGCGATCTCGCCGCGCATCGCCCGCTCGGTGATCGCCGCGACGTGCTCCTTGAGACCGGCGTAGGCGGCGAGCTCGTCGATGCACTCCTGGCCGATCATGGTGGAATCCATGTCGGCGACCAGCAGACGCTTGCGCCGGCCCTCGGCGGGGAGCACCGCGACGTCGACCGGCCGGCCGGCGAGGGCGGTGCGCAGGATCTCCTCGGTGGCGCGCGGATCGGCGACCGTCACCGGCCATTCCGCCGCGATCCCTTCGGCGAGGACCCGGACGTCGCCGCCCGGCAGCGCGGCGCGGGCCGCCGCGATCGCGTCGGCGTCGACCGCGGGGGTGGCGGGCGCGGAGACCAGGATGGCGACGTGGGTCATGGAGCCGGTTTCCCCTTCGCGCGGCACGCGCGGTGTCTTCGATCGCGGCACGGCGGCGGGACGGCCGGCGCGGCGACGCCGGGCGAGATAGCCGCAGCGGCGCCTCCTCGGCAAGCCGGACTTGCGGCGCGGCGCGCGGCGGGGCATCGATCGGCCGGCGGCCGGACCGGCCGCGGCGAGGGACGGGGCGATGGCGGCACGGGCCATCCTGATCGCGGGGCCGACGGCGAGCGGCAAGTCGGCGCTGGCGCTGGATCTGGCGCGCCGCCACGACGGCGTCGTGGTCAACGCCGATTCGATGCAGGTCTATCGCGAGCTGCGCATCCTCACCGCGCGGCCGGACGCCGCCGACGAGGCGGCGGTGCCGCATCGGCTCTACGGCCACGTTCCCGCTGCCGAGCGCCACACGGTCGCGCGCTGGCTCGCCGACGTCGGCGCCGTACTCGCCGAGATCGCGGCGGAGGGCCGGACCGCGGTCGTGGTCGGCGGCACCGGGCTCTACCTGACCGCGCTCACCACCGGCCTTTCCGACGTGCCGGCGGTGCCCGACGAGATCCGAGCGGCGTGGCGGGCGCGGGCGGAATCCGCGGCGCCGGGGGACCTCCACGGCCTGCTCGCCGCCTGCGACCCGGCGATGGCGGCCCGGCTCGGGCCGGCCGACGGCCAGCGGATCCTGCGCGCGCTCGAGGTGCTGGACGCCACCGGCCGCTCGCTCGCCGACTGGCAGGCGACGCGCTCGCCGCCGCTGGTGCCCGAGCCGGTCGACCGCATCGTGATCGCGCCCGATCGGGCCGTGCTGCGCGAGCGGATCGCGCGCCGGTTCCGGGCGATGGTGGCGGCGGGCGGGCTCGACGAGGCCCGTGCCTTCGCCGCCCTCGACCTCGACCCGACACTGCCGGCGGCGAAGGCGATCGGCGTGCCGGAGATGGTGGCGGCGGCCACCGGCGCCCGCCCGGTCGACGAGGCGGTCGAGGCGGCGATCACCGCGACGCGCCAGTATGCCAAGCGCCAGGAGACGTGGTTCCGCAACCAGTTCCCCGACTGGCGGCGCGTTTCCGGGCTCGCGGGCTGAGGCGCCTACGGGTTTGCCGCAACTTCGTTTCAGGCGCGACGGGTCGTCGCGCAACAAATGGAAAAAGGGGGTTGACCGCTCCCGCCCCCACGGCTAGTTTCCGCCCCGACCGAACACCAGAGGCCGCGATGCTGCGCGACAAGCTGATCGTACTTAGATGGCGCACCGTGCCGGAGGACCGCTAGACGGGTCCTCCGAAGCTTCATGGTGCGCCGAAACACGAGGTCCCTTGACGGGGCCTTTTTTATTTCCCCCGACGACCAGAACACCTCCCGGTCCGCCAACCCCGAGACGATGCGGCGAGAACCGGTCAAGCCCGAGGCGAGAAGACGATGACACGGCAGATGACGGGCGCGGAGATGGTGATCCAGGCCCTGATCGATCAGGGCGTCGACACGATCTTCGGTTATCCCGGCGGCGCGGTGCTGCCGATCTACGACGAGATCTTCCAGCAGGACAAGATCCAGCACGTGCTGGTCCGCCACGAGCAGGGCGCCGGCCACGCGGCCGAGGGCTACGCCCGCTCGACCGGCCGGGTCGGCGTCGCGCTCGTCACGTCCGGCCCCGGTGCCACCAACATGGTGACGCCGCTGACCGACGCGCTGATGGACTCGATCCCGATGGTCTGCATCACCGGCCAGGTCCCGACCCATCTGGTCGGCACCGACGCCTTCCAGGAATGCGACACCGTCGGCATCACCCGTCCCTGCACCAAGCACAATTGGCTGGTGAAGAAGATCGAGGACCTGCCGCGGATCCTGCACGAGGCGTTCCGGATCGCCACCACCGGCCGGCCCGGCCCGGTCGTGGTCGACATCCCGAAGAACATCCAGTTCCAGACCGGCACCTACGTCAACTACAAGGGCGAGGCGCAGACCCAGTACCGGCCGCGCGTCAAGGGCGACGAGGCGGCGATCCGCGAGGCGGTGGCGCTGATGGCGGCCGCCAAGAAGCCGGTGCTCTACACCGGCGGCGGCGTCGTCAACGCCGGCCCGGCCGCCTCGACGCTGCTGCGCGAGCTGGTTCGGCTCACCAACATGCCGATCACCTCGACGCTGATGGGCCTCGGGGCCTATCCGGCGAGCGGGCCGAACTGGCTCGGCATGCTCGGCATGCACGGCACCTACGAGGCCAACCTCGCCATGCACGACTGCGACGTCATGGTGTGCGTCGGCGCGCGCTTCGACGACCGCATCACCGGCCGCATCGACGCCTTCTCGCCGAACTCGAAGAAGATCCACATCGACATCGACCCGTCGTCGATCAACAAGAACGTGCTCGTCGACATCCCGATCGTCGGCGACGTCGGCTACGTGCTCGAGGACATGCTGAAGGTCTGGAAGCAGACCCATCCGGCGCAGGACAAGGCCGCGCTCGCGGCGTGGTGGCAGCAGATCGCGGTGTGGAAGGGCAAGAAGTGCCTGTCCTACCGCAAGAACCCCGACGTGATCATGCCGCAGTACGCCATCGAGCGGCTGTACCAGCTGACCCGCGGCAAGGACGTCTACGTCACCACCGAGGTCGGCCAGCACCAGATGTGGGCGGCGCAGTATTTCGGCTTCGAGGAGCCGAACCGCTGGATGACCTCCGGCGGCCTCGGCACCATGGGCTACGGGCTGCCGGCGGCGCTCGGGGTCCAGATCGCCCATCCGGACGCGCTGGTGATCGACATCGCCGGCGACGCCTCGGTGCAGATGTGCATCCAGGAGCTCTCGACGGCGATCCAGTACGACGCGCCGATCAAGGTGTTCATCCTGAACAACCAGTACATGGGCATGGTGCGCCAGTGGCAGCAGCTGCTGCACGGCAACCGGCTGTCGCACAGCTACACCGAGGCGATGCCCGACTTCGTCAAGCTGGCCGAGGCCTACGGCGGCGTCGGCATCCGCGCCGAGAAGCCGGACGAGCTCGACGACGCCATCGAAGAGATGATCAGCATCAGGAAGCCGGTGCTGTTCGACTGCCGCGTCGCCAACCTCGCCAACTGCTTCCCGATGATCCCCTCGGGCAAGGCGCACAACGAGATGCTGCTCGGCGACGCCAGCGAGGAGGAGATCGACGGCGCCATCGGCACCGCGGGCAAGGTGCTGGTGTGAGCATCCGGGGAGGGGCGTCCGGTCGCACGGCGTCGGCCCCCTCTCCCTGTCCCTCCCCCTCGAGGGGGGAGGGGACGCCGGGGCCACCGTTCCGCTCCGACGGCAGACGACGGCCCGCTCCGATCCCGGCTCGTTCCCTCCCCCTGGAGGGGGAGGGACAGGGAGAGGGGGAAGGACGCCCGCTCCGCCTGCCGCATGACCTCGATCCAGGAAACCACCATCATGATCGTCGCCGGCCAGTCCCAGTCCGCCTATTTCCTCGAGGAGGCGACCAACGTCTCCGAGACGCACACGCTGTCCGTGCTCGTGGACAACGAGCCCGGCGTCCTCGCCCGGGTGATCGGCCTGTTCTCGGGCCGCGGCTACAATATCGAGAGCCTGACGGTCTCCGAGGTCGAGCACGAGAAGCACCTGTCGCGCATCACCGTGGTCACCACCGGCACGCCGCAGGTGATCCTGCAGATCATGCACCAGCTGGCCCGGCTGGTGCCGGTGCACCGGGTCGTCAACCTCACCCGCATGGGCGAGGCGATCGAGCGCGAGCTGGCGCTGGTCAAGGTGATCGGCAAGGGCGAGCACCGGGTCGAGGCGCTGCGCCTCGCCCAGGCCTTCTCGGCCAGGACCGTGGATGCGACGCTGGAGAGCTTCGTGTTCGAGATGACCGGGACGCCGGCCGACATCGACCGCTTCATCAACCTGATGACCGAGTGCGGCCGCGTCGAGGTGGCGCGCACCGGCCTGGCCGCGCTGTCGCGCGGGGCCGAGATCATGTGACCTCGACCGCGCGGCGATCCGGCCCTCGTGGCCGGAGCCGCGCCGCCGAGGGGCGCCGGCCGCAGGGTCGACATTGCGGGACCGCCGACGAGGGGGCGTCCCGACACCGGAGGAGGAGAGGGGCCCGCCATGGAGATCGAGGACTTCGAGACCATCCACTACGCCCGCGAACTCGCCCGCGAGAAGGGCTGGGAGCACGTGATGGAGACGATCCGCAACGCGCTGCGCGAGGAGGCCGCCGGCCTGCCGCCGGTGGCGAGCGCGCCGCGCACCCCGACCGCCCGCTTCGGCCGCGCCTGAGGCGCGCTCGGCCGCGCGCGCCGGGGAGCGGCCATGGACCTTCGCCTCGACCACGTGTTCCTGTTCGTCGAGCTCGCCGAGGCGCGGCCGGGCGGGGCGGTCCACGACCGTCTCGCGGCCGCGGGCCTCGTGCCCTCCTACGAGCGCCGCCACCACGGCCAGGGCACCGCCAACGTCTGCTGGTGCTTCGACGACGCCTATCTCGAGCTGCTGTTCGTCGTCGATCCCGACGAGATCGCGGCGCCGGCGACGGCGCGGAGCCGCCTTGCCGAACGCGCGCGCTGGCGCACCACCGGCGCCTCGCCGGTCGGGATCGGCCTGCGCGGCGGCGCGCTGCCGTTACCGACCTGGGAATACCGCTTCGAGGGCCTGCCGCCCGGCCTGTCGATTCCGGTCGCCGCGGCCTCGGACGACGTCCGCCGCCCCTTCGTCTTCGTTTCGCCGGGGACACGTCCGCCGGTCGAATGGACCGACGGCCACGCGGGCGTACGGCAGGTCGCGGCGGGCTGGACCGGGTTCGCCGTCGAGATCGATACCGGCGCGGCCCCGGCCGGCGACCTGGAGGCGCTCGTCTCCGCCGTGCCCGGAGTGACGCTCGCCCGTCGTCCCGCCGCGCCGCTGAACCTGGTTCTGACCGGCCCGGGCGGCCGGCGCCGGAGGATCGAATTGCCATGACGGTGGCGAGAAGGTCGCGGGCCGGGGGCGTTGTCGGGGGCGGAGGGATCGCTTAAGCGTCGGCGCGGGGGTGCCGCCGGATCCCACGGAACCGATCATGCCGAAGACCAAGCTATCCGTGAACGTCAACGCCATCGCGCAGCTGCGCAACCGCCGCGACCTGCCGTGGCCGAGCGTCACCGGCCTGTCGCGGATCGCGCTCGAGGCCGGCGCCTACGGCATCACGGTGCATCCGCGGCCGGACGAGCGCCACATCCGCCGCACCGACGTGTTCGCGCTCGCCGAGATGCTGCGCGCCGACTTCCCCGGCCGCGAGTTCAACATCGAGGGCTGCCCGACCGAGGACTTTCTCGCCCTCTGCGAGGCGGCGCGGCCGGACCAGGTGACGCTGGTGCCGGACGATCCCGCCCAGAACACCTCCGACCACGGCTACGACTGCGTCCGCCACCAGGACTTCCTGCGCGGCGTCGTCGACCGACTGCAGGGGCGGGGGATGCGGGTGTCGATCTTCCTCGATCCCGACTGGACCCAGGTCGCCTCGGCGGCGCGCACCGGCGCGGCGCGTATCGAGATCTACACCGGCCCCTACGGCCACACCTTCGACCCCGCCGAGAAGGTGCAGCGCCTCGAGGAGGTGGTGCTCGCCGCCGAGGCCGCCGACGCCGCGGCGCTCGCCGTCAACGCCGGCCACGACCTCACCCTCGACAACCTGCCGGCGTTGATCGCCCGCGTTCCGCACCTCGCCGAGGTCTCGATCGGCCACGCGCTGACCGCCGACGCGCTCGTCCACGGCATGGCCGAGACGATCCGCCTCTACCGCGCCGCCTGCGGCGACCCGGTGGCGTGAGCGCGGGCGCGGCGGGCCGGTCCCGGGATCGGAACGGCGCGGGGCGGTCCGGCGTGCGAGGCGGGACGCGGGACTGCCCGTCGTCGCTTCTCCCGCTGCCCAACAAACCCGCACGCCGGGCGCTCCCACGCCTCGCACGTGCGCGCTTCCCGACGGAAAGGTGATGGCACGTCGATTGCTTCCTCCGACGCGGTGATTCGGCCGGTTGCCAAAGGGGGGTGGCATGGCGATCGACGCGTTGACGGGACTGGTCCGGCAAATCCACGACGACCTCGCGTCGCTCGCCGACGGCGAGGTCGCGACCTACATCCCGGAGCTGGCGAAGGCCGACCCGGAGCATTTCGCCATCGCGATCGCGACGGTGGACGGGGAGGTCTTCTCGGTCGGCGACGCCGACGTCGCCTTCACGATCCAGTCGATGTCGAAGCCCTTCGCCTACGCCGCCGCGCTCGACCGGTTGGGGCGCGCCGCCGTGCTGGGACGCGTCGGCGTCGAGCCGACCGGCGACGCCTTCAACGCCATCGTCCTCGACGAGGTGAACAACCGGCCGTTCAACCCGATGGTCAACGCCGGCGCCATCGCGGTGTCCGCGCTGTTCCCGGGTGACACGGCCGGCGCGCGCGCCGAGGCCATGCTCGCGGCGCTGTCGCGCTTCGCCGGGCGGCCGCTCGCCGTCGACGACGCCGTGTTCGCTTCGGAGTCCGAGACCGGGCACCGCAACCGCGCCATCGCCTGGCTGATGCTGAACTCGGGCATGCTCGCGGCCGCGCCCGACCTCGCGCTCGACACCTATTTCCGCCAGTGTTCGGTGCTCGTCGACACCCGCGATCTCGCGGTGATGGCGGCGACGCTGGCGGCCGGCGGCGTCAACCCGCGCACGGGCGAGCGGGCCGTCGAGGCGGCGCACCTGCCCGACGTCCTCACCGTGATGCTGACCTGCGGCATGTACGACTACGCCGGCCAGTGGGCCTGGGAGGTCGGGCTGCCGGCCAAGAGCGGCGTGGCGGGCGGTGTGGTCGCGGTCGTGCCGGGCCAGTTCGGCATCGCCGCTTACTCGCCGCGCCTCGACCGCATCGGCAACAGCGTGCGCGCCGTCGCCGCGATCCGGCGCCTGTCGGAACGGTTGTCGCTGCACGGCCTCGCCGCGCGCCCGGACGCCGGCGGTGCGCTGCGCCGGGTCCTCGACGGGCGGACGCTGCGCTCGAAGCGCTGGCGCCCCGCGGCCGACCGGGCCTGCCTCGACACCGCCGGCGATCGTCTCGTGGTCGTCGAACTCGCCGGACAGGTGCCGGTCGGCGCCGCCGAGCGCGCGATCCGCCGGGTCGGCGCGATGGTCGCGGCCGGCGAGGCGGTGGTGGATCTCGACCGGGTCACCGGCGTCGATCCCGGCGCCGTCGTATTGTTCGACGCGTTCGGCGTCGCGCTGGCAGCCGCCGGCCGCAGCGCCTGGCTGGTGCCCGGACGTGGCGGCCGGGCGGTGGCCGACGGGCTCGGTCCGCTCGCACGGACCGGTTGGCACGTGGCCGCCGGGCTCGACGAGGCCGTCGAAGCCGCCGAGGATCGCCTGCTCGGCGGCGGAGCGGGCGACGGCCGGGAGGCACCGCTGCCGCTCGCCGCGGCCGCGCTGCTGGCGGGCCTCTCGCCGGAAGACCTGGACCTGCTCGCGGCCGAGGTGCCGATCGGTCACCTCGCCGTGCCGAAGGGGGCGGCGGCGGCACGTGTCGGCGAGCCCGCCGACGCGGTGTTCCTGGTTGCCTCCGGCCGGTTCCGGGTCCAACTGCCGATCGCGGGCGGTGCGCCGGTCCACCTCAATGCGCTCGGTCCCGGCGACAGCTTCGGCGAGATGGCGCTCATGGACGACGTGCCGCTGCGCTCGGCCGACGTGGTCGCGGAGACCGACGCGACCTGCCACGTCCTGCCGATCGCCGCCCTGCGCGCCTTCGGGCAGAACCATCCGCTGGTGATGAACCGGATCCTGAGCCGTCTCGCCGCCGATCTCGGCGTGCGGCTGCGCCGGGTCAACGACACCATCCGCTCCCTGCTGGTCTGATCGCCCGACCGGACGGCGAGGGCCGCCGACGCGCACGCCCTCGCGCGCCTGCGGCCGAGGGCTTGACGGGGCGGGGCGCCGCCTGTAATCCGATCCAGAACCGTACCGTACGGTACGCAAGATCGGGACCCGCCGCTTGAACGCGCCCGCCGCCATCGCCGAACCGCTGCCGCCGCGCCAGACCGAGGTGCTGGAGCGGGCGCTCGCGCTGCTCGTCGAGGGCGGCGAGCGGGCGTTGACGACGGCGGGGGTGGCGCGGGCGGCGAACTGCTCGAAGGAGAGCCTCTACAAGTGGTTCGGCGACCGTGACGGCCTGCTCGCCGCGGTGATCACCCATCAGGCGAGCAAGGTACGCGCCGGCGACGCCGGCTCGGCGCGGCCGTCGGCCGAGGTGTTCCGGCGGCGACTGGTCGACTTCGCGGTCGACCTCCTCGACGTGCTCTCGGGCGAGGCCTCGGTGGCGCTGAACCGGCTGGCGATCGGGCAGGCCGGTGGCGGCGGCGCCGCGCTCGGACGCCTCGTGCTCGAGCACGGCCGCCGGCCGATCGAGGTGCGGCTGTCGGCGCTGCTCGAGGCCGGGCGCGCCGGCGGCGTCGTGCGCTTCTCGGACGTGCGCGAGGCCTATCGCACGCTCTACGGCCTCGTGGTCCGCGACCTGCACGTCCGCCTGCTGCTCGGCGACGGGCCGGATCCGGCCGAGCGCGACCACCGGACGAGGGCCGCCGAGGCGGTCGACCAGTTCATCCGCCTGCACGGGACGGCGGGTTAGGGAACGACCGGTCCGAAGGGGCCGGCCGGCAAGCAAGAGGGGGCGCCGCGCGCGTCCCTCGGAGAAGGGAAGGGAAGGACGAATGCGCGTCTATTACGATCGGGATGCCGACCTCAACCTCGTCAAGGGCAAGAAGGTCGTGATCGTCGGCTACGGCAGCCAGGGCCGCGCCCATGCGCTCAACCTGCGCGATTCGGGCGTCAAGGACGTCGCCGTCGCCCTGAAGCCGGGTTCGGCGACCGCCAAGAAGGTCGAGGCCGACGGCCTCAAGGTCATGACCGTCGCCGAGGCCGCCCAGTGGGGCGACCTCCTGATGATGGCGACCCCGGACGAGCTGCAGGCCGACATCTACCGCGACGAGATCGCCCCGAACATCCGCGACGGCGCCGCGATCGCCTTCGCCCACGGCCTCAACGTCCACTTCGGCCTGATCGAGCCGAAGAAGACCGTCGACGTCATCATGATCGCGCCGAAGGGCCCCGGCCACACCGTGCGCGGCGAGTACGAGAAGGGCGGCGGCGTGCCGTGCCTCGTCGCCGTCCACCACGACGCCTCGGGCAACGCCCTCGACATCGCGCTCTCCTACGCCTCCGGCGTCGGCGGCGGCCGCTCGGGCATCATCGAGACCTCGTTCAAGGAAGAGTGCGAGACCGATCTCTTCGGCGAGCAGGTCGTGCTGTGCGGCGGCCTGGTCGAGCTGATCCGCGCCGGCTTCGAGACGCTGGTCGAGGCGGGCTACGCCCCCGAGATGGCCTATTTCGAGTGCCTGCACGAAGTGAAGCTGATCGTCGACCTCATCTACGAGGGCGGCATCGCCAACATGAACTACTCGATCTCCAACACCGCCGAGTGGGGCGAGTACGTCACCGGCCCGCGCATCGTCACGGCCGAGACCAAGGCCGAGATGAAGAACGTGCTGAAGGACATCCAGACCGGCAAGTTCACCTCGGAGTGGATGCAGGAGTACCGCGCCGGTGCCGCCCGCTTCAAGGGCATCCGCCGCGTCAACGACGCCCATCAGATCGAGGACGTCGGCGCCAAGCTGCGCGCCATGATGCCCTGGATCAAGCAGAAGGCGCTGGTCAACCGCGAGCGCAACTGATCGCGCGGGTCCGGGGAGCCGGCATCGGCCAGATCCCCGGACCCGCCCGGCAAGCAGAACGGCCGGTTCCGCGCGAGCGGAACCGGCCGTTCTCGTTTCGTCGGGTCCTCGCGGCAGCCCGGATCAGCGCGTCGGCAGCGCGCCGAAGCGCCAGAGCGGGGCGGTGCGGCCGACCTTCAGCGTGACCTCGCTGCCGGGAACGAGGGCGGCGGCGTCGCGCGCGGAGAGGCGGGCGATCGCGGTGCGGCCGTCGCCGACGACGGCGACGTCGCGGATCCGGAGGTCGCCGATCGCGAGTTCGGGCAGGGAGTCGGTGAAGGGGAACGGGCGGCGCGAGGTGAGCTCCAGCCGCAGCGCGCCCGGCGACCGGCCGGCGACGGCCGGAGCGTCGGCGGGCAGGAAGCGGATCCGGTTGCCGGCTTCGGGAGCGGTCGTCGCGACGGGTGCCGCGATCACGGCCGCGGACGCGGCGACGGGCGCCGGTGCGACCGTGCCCGACGTCGTCACCGGCTTCGTTGTGGCGACGATCGTGCCGATGTCGACGTCGCCGTCGGCACGGCTGTCGAAGACCAGCCGGATGCCGGCGACCGAGCGCAGCGGCATGCCGAAGGCGGCGAGGTCG
The DNA here is from genome assembly GCF_004362745.1 of Oharaeibacter diazotrophicus. Taxonomy (NCBI): domain Bacteria; kingdom Pseudomonadati; phylum Pseudomonadota; class Alphaproteobacteria; order Hyphomicrobiales; family Pleomorphomonadaceae; genus Oharaeibacter; species Oharaeibacter diazotrophicus. Next base: position 799,482 of record NZ_SNXY01000007.1, read on the forward strand.
AAGGAGACCGTGGCGAGCATGCGATGCCGCTCGAACTCCATGCCGACGGGCTCGGTCAGGGCGATGCGACCGGCGGTCGACAGCGGCGCGGACAGCCGACCGTTCGTGCCGATCAGGCGGACCTTGAACTCCATCGCGCCCTTGGGATCGGCCGCCGCGGCGCACTCGCCCCCGGCGCACCCGACGGCCGTCCGCAGCGACAGCGTCGAGAAGCCGGAGAGGTCGACGCCACCCTTGCGGACGAACCCGATGTCGAACCGGCGGGTCGCGATCCCACCGGACCACGTCACCCGCGCGATGCGGGGCGCGGCCGGATGCGCGTCGTCGGTGGTGTTCGCGACGGTCAGGCCGACCGGCGCGTAGGGAACGCCGGCGTCGCTCTCGGCGGCGGTCCGCGAGAAGGTCTCGAGCAGCTTCACGCCGTCGCCGGGCGCGGCGGGCAGGTAGCCGCGCTGGACGTGAGTGACGGCGGTCAGCGTCCGCGGCAGCGCGGAGGAGGGATCGAACAGGTCGGCGAGCGCCGGCGTGCGGTGCGCGCCGACGGTGGCCTGGAAGAAGCGCAGGACCGGGACGAGGGCGGTCTGCTGCTGCTTCGACGAGCGGCCGGCCTGCGGGAACAGCGCCGGCGCGCCCGTGCAGGCAAAGCTGTCCGACTCCAGCCACTCCGTGTTGTAGGCGTTGTGGTTGGCGCCCCAGACCTCGAACGTGCCGCGCGGGGCGCGCACCGTGTCGTCGACGAAGCCGAAGGTACGGTCGAACACGCTCATGCCCTCGAGCGTCGAGACGTCGCCGTCGCAGCTCGGCAGCAGGATCATGCTGGCGACGCCCTTGGCGTCGAGGACGCGCGCGGTCTGGCCGTCGACCGGGCCGATCTCGAAGATGGCGCGGATCGTCATCGGGCCGATCATCGCCGGGAAGACGCTGCCGGCGTCGCGCCACTGGACGAGCGCCGCGCGGGCGCCTTCGCCGCCGCGGCTGTGGCCGAGGAGGCCGACCTGCGCGAAATCGAGCGTGCCCTTCGGGTCGAAGCCGAGGGTCGCCGGGACGGCGATCGCGCCGGCGCCGCGGTTCCAGTCCGACAAGAGGGCGAGGTGGCGCAGGATCAGTCGGCCGCGGGCGAGGTTGAGGCCGGAGTCGTCGGCGTCGCCGACACCGGCGGTGATGCCGCGGTTTGCGTTGATCGAGACGACGACGTAGCCCCGGGCGGCGAGCGCGCGGGCGAGATAGGCGTAGCCGAGGTGGTTCGGCGTCACCGTGTAGCCGGCCGGGCACTTGCCGTCGATCGTATATTCGGCGTTGTCGTCGACCCGCACGCCGCGGCCGCGGTCGAACCGCCCGCAGGTGCCGTGGTTGCCGTGCAGGAAGACGAGCAGCGGATGCCGGCTGGTCCCGAGCTCCGCCGGGCGGTAGACCTCGGCCCAGAGATCGACCTTGGTGCCGGCGAGCACCGTCGCCTCGTCGCGGCCGGTGAAGCGGTAGGAGCCCTCCGCGATCGCTCCGGCGAAGGACGGCGACAGCAGCGCTGCGAGGATCGTGAGGGCGAGAAGTACGATGCGCAAAAGAAGCGACTCCGTCGTGAGGCGAGGCAGAGGATGGCGGCAGTTTCCACAACGGACGTGACGCTTCCACCCCCAATGCGGGTTTATCGTGTCCGAATCGTCCACCCCTCGGGGCGGGCGGCGCCCTTGCGGAGACCTCGCGGATGATCCTGCCGATCGACGACGTCGTGCTGACCCTTTCGCCCGAACCGGCCGGGGTCGACGACGACACCCGCGCGCGCATCGTCGCGCACTGGGCGGCGGCCGTCGCGGCCAATCCGGCGCTGTGGAACGGCACGGTGTACGGCGTGCGCGCGCCGGGTACGCCGGGCGGCCTCCGGGTCGAGGCCGGCGTGCTCCGCGGCGAGGCGGTGGAGTGGGACTTCGCGTCCTTCCTCGCCTGGCGCGACTGGGGCTTTCCCGAGATCGGGCTGCGCAACCTGTTCGGCTCGGCGCTGGTGTTGTCCGGCGACGGCGCGCTGATCTACGGGGTGATGGGGCCGCGGACCGCCAACGCCGGCCGGATCTATCCGCCGGGCGGCAGCCTGGAGCCGCGCGACCGCACCGCCGACGGCCGGCTCGACGTGTTCCGCTCGGTCGACCTCGAACTCGCCGAGGAGACCGGCCTCGCGGTCGCCGACGCCGAACTCGCGGCGACGCTGGTCGCCTTCGACGGGCCGCGGGTGTCGGTGGGGCGGGTGCTGTGCTTTCCGGGCGAGGCCGACGACCTTGCGGCCGGGATCCGCGCCTTCCTCGCCGCCGACCCCGATCCGGAACTCGCCGACGTCGCGGTGATCCGGAGCGGCGCCGAGGCGGCCGACGCGCGCTTCCCGCCCTACGCTCGCATGTTCGCGGAGTACCTTTTGCCATCGTGAGGGTCGGTTAGAAAACGCGACCGCCCGCCGCGGGGGCGATCCGCGGCGGGCGGGTCTCCGCGCGCGGCGTGCGGGCGCCGGGGCGGAGAGGGGCGGCACCGCGCCGCCGATCCCCCGGATGCCGTCGGGGGTGGGCGCGGTGCCGAAGGGGTGCCCCGCCTGCCGCCCGGGGGCGATCCGGGGCAGGCGGGGCCACCGCCGGGGTGTGCGGGCACCCTCAGCGGAGATAGGGCGACGCGCAGGCGCGCAGGCGGCCGTACTTGTCGATCCAGGTGTTGTCGTAGACGTTGTAGGAGCGGTACTTGGCCGCGCACCACGCCTCGTGGGCGGCGGCGGGATCGTCGACGTAGACCGGCACGGCGCGCGGCGCGCGGTAGACCGGCACGGGCTCGACGTAGACCGGCGCCGGCTGCGGCTGGGCCAGCACGCCGCCGAGGATCGCGCCGCCGAGCAGGCCGATGGCACCGGCGGCGATGACGTCGCCGTCGTCGTGGTGGCCGCCGGCGAAGGCGGTGCCGGGCAGGGCGACGGCCGCGGCGATGGCGACGGCGGCGATGGCTGCGAACTTCGACATGGCTTCCTCTCCTGGTCGGCGTCCCGTCGGTCTCGACGGCTTCCCCGCCTCATTACGGGACGCTCTCCGGGCCTCGTGTGGGAAAACGCACGGTGCGGACGTTTCGTCCCCGCGGCGCGAAGAGTTTCATCCGATCACGGCGGCGGCCGGGACGGATCGTGGCGAGCGTGCGGCGGTGGACGGGCGGAGCGGCCGGCCTTATCGTCGGCGTCCCGTGCGGGGATCGAGGGGAGTTCGCAAGTGCCGCGTCGCTACGCCGTCCTGGACGTGTTCACCGATCGGCCGCTGGCCGGCAATCCGCTGGCTGTGGTGCTCGACGGCGACGGCCTCGAACCCGCCCGCATGCAGGCGATCGCCGCCGAGTTCAACCTCTCCGAGACCGTGTTCGTGCTGCCGCCGTCGCGGCCGGGGGTGTCGGCGAAGGTGCGGATCTTCACGCCCGCGAAGGAACTGCCCTTCGCCGGCCATCCCACCGTCGGCACCGCCGTGCTGCTGGCGACCGACCGGCTCGACGGCGTCACCCGCGAGACCGACGCGATGGTGGTGCTGGAGGAGGAGATCGGCATCGTGCGCTGCGGCGCCGTGATCGCGCCCGGCCGGGCCGGCCGCGCCGTGTTCGACCTGCCGAAGCTGCCGGAGGAGAAGCCGTTCCACGGCGACGTCGGCCTCGCCGCCTCCGCCCTCGGCCTCGACCGCGGCGACATCGGCTTCGAGAACCACGTGCCGTCGGTGTTCGGCGTCGGCCATCCCTTCGTGTTCGTGCCGATCCGCGACCGCGCCGCGATGGCGCGGATCCGCCGCGACATGACCGTCTGGGCCGGCGCCTTCGGCGCGCCCGGCATCAACATCTTCGTCTACACCCGCGATTGCGCGCACCAGGACGGCGACTTCCACGCGCGCATGTTCGCGCCCGAGCTCGGCATCGGCGAGGATCCCGCCACCGGTTCGGCCGCCGCCTCCTTCGCCGGGGTGGTGATGCGCTTCGACGGCTCGCCCGAGGGCGAGCGCCGCCTGATCCTGGAGCAGGGTTACGAGATGGGCCGGCCGAGCCGGATCGAGCTCGAGATCACCGTCGAGAAGGGCCGCCTCGCCGGCGCGCGCATCGGCGGTGCGGCGGTGATCGTGGCGCGCGGCGAACTGGCGCTGTGAGCGCCCGCGTCGTCGCCGTGGCCGCCGACGACGGCCACCGCTTCTCCAAGCCGGTCCGCGCCGCGATCGACCTGATCGCCGGTCTCGGCGTCGCCGGCGACGCCCACGCCGGCGTCACGGTGCAACACCGCTCGCGCGTCGCGGTCGACCCGACGCAGCCGAACCTGCGCCAGGTCCACCTCGTGGCGTGCGAGACCCTCGACGAGCTGGTCGCGGCGGGCTTCGCCGTCGCTCCGGGCGTGATCGGCGAGAACGTCACCACCGCCAACCTCGACCTCCTCGCCCTGCCGCGCGGCACCCGGCTCCGGCTCGGCGCCGAAGCCGTCGTGGAGGTGACGGGCCTGCGCAACCCCTGCGCCCAGCTCGACTGCTTCCAGAAGGGCCTCACCGCCGCGCTCCTCGGCCGCGACGCCGACGGCGGCCTCGTGCGCAAGGCGGGCGTGATGGCGATCGTGGTCGCGGGCGGCACCGTCGGGCCCGACGATCCGATCGGCGTCGAACTGCCGCCTCGGCCTTGGCAGCGGCTCGAGCGGGTGTAGGCTCGGCCGACCCGAGCGCAACCGAGGGGGCCGGCCATGCTGTTCATGATCATCGAACGCTTCCGCGACGACGACATGATCCCGATCTACCGGCGGGTCCGCGACGAAGGCCGGATGATCCCGGAGGGCCTGGAATACGTCGACAGCTGGGTGGAACCGAACTTCGGCCGCTGCTTCCAGCTGATGCGCTGCGCGGACTTGAAGCTGCTCCAGGAATGGGTCCTGAAATGGCGCGGGTCGGGCGTGAGCTTCGAGATCGTGCCGGTCCTGACCAGCGCGGAGACACGCGCCGTCGTCGCCCCGTTCCTCGATCAACCCTGATTCGCTCACGCGAAGTCGGTCGACAGCGGGCCGTCGGCCTTCACCGTCTCCATCGAGATGTAGGCGGAGACGTCGAAGAGCTCGATGCGGTGGATCAGGCGCTTGTAGACGTCGTCGTAGTGTTCGACGTTCGGGAGCGCCAGCTTCATGATGTAGTCGACGTTGCCGGTCAGGCGGTGGACCTCGACGATCTCCGGGATGTCGCCGATGGCACGGCGGAACTTGTCCAGCCATTCGCCGTCGTGGCGGCCGGTCTTCAGCAGTACCCAGACGGTGGTCGGCAGGCCGATGCGGCGGCGGTCGAGCCGGGCGACGCGGCGGGCGACGTAGCCCGCCTCGGCCAGCCGGGCGATCCGGCGCGAGCAGGCCGACACCGACAGACTGACCGCCTCGGCGAGGCTCGCCAGCGACGTGTCGGCGTCGACCTGGAGGAGGGCGAGGAGGCGGCGGTCGCGGTCGTCGAGCATGTGGCGAGGCGGTGCTTCGATTGGAGGCGCCGTCAAAATAGCGCTTCTCGGCCGAACAGTGCAAACTGGAGGCGTCCCCGCGACGCTCGAGCCCGCAGTTCGCGCGCCGTTTGCGCGAGTCTCGCGCGATGATGCCCGTCATCGAAACGGGAGCAGTGGCGATGAGGACCATCGGTCTGGTCGGGGGCATGAGCTGGGAGAGCACGGCGGTCTACTACCGGCTGCTGAACGAGGCGGTGCGGGCGCGGCTCGGCGGCCTCGCCTCCGCCGAGATCGCGATGCGCTCGGTCGATTTCGCCCGCATCGTCGCGCTGCAGACGTCCGGCCGCTGGGACCTCGCCGCCGACGCCCTCGCCGCTGCGGCGCGCGGCCTGGAGCGGGCCGGCGCCGACTGCATCCTGATCTGCACCAACACCATGCACCTCGTCGCCGACGAGGTCGCGGCCGCCGTCGGCGTGCCGCTGATCCACATCGTCGACGAGACCGCCGCGGCGATCCGCGCCGAGGGCGGCCGCCGGCCGCTGCTGCTCGCCACCCGCTACACCATGGAGCACGGCTTCTACGCCGCGCGCATGGCCCGCCACGGCCTCGACGTGGTGGTGCCGGACGCCGACGACCGGCAGGCGATCCACGCCATCATCTTCGACGAACTCTGCCGCGGCGTCGTCACGCCGGCCTCGCGCGATCGGGCGCTCGCGATCGTCGAGCGCGGCCGCGCCGCCGGTGCCGATTCGGTCATCCTCGGCTGCACCGAGATCTGCCTGCTGCTCGACCCCGCGGCCCTGCCGCTGCCCGGTTTCGATTCCACCGCGATCCACACCGACGCCGCGCTGCGCTTCGCGCTCGGGGAGGAGACCGCTGCCGCCGCGGCGTGAGCGAGGTCAATGCGGCGGGTCCCGCGCGGCGCGACGATGGGCCGTTGCCGCGGAGATCCCCGCCGATGTCGTGCATCCTGATCGTCCAGGGCCATCCCGATCCCGATCCCGCCCGGTTCTGCCGGGCGCTCGCCGCCGCCTATGCCGAGGGCGCCGCCGCGGGCGGCCACGAAGTCCGCAGCCTCGACGTCGCCAGCCTCGGCATCCCGCCGCTCGGCAGCGAGGCCGAGTGGCAGGCGGAGCCGCCGCCGGCGGTGGCGGCGGCGCAGGCCGACCTCGCCTGGGCGGACCACCTCGTCTTCTTCCATCCGCTCTGGCTCGGCGCGATGCCGGCGGCGCTGAAGGCCTTCCTCGAGCAGGTGGCCCGGCCGGGCTTCGCCTTTCCGAAGGGACCGCGCGGCCTCGGCAGGGGGCTGCTCGCCGGCAAGTCGTCGCGTACCGTGGTGACGATGGGCATGCCGGCGCTGTTCTACAGGTGGTGGTACGGCGCGCTGGCGCTGCGCGCCTTCGAGCGCAACGTCCTCGCCTTTGTCGGCATCGGGCCGAACCGGCACACGCTGATCGGCTCGGTCGAGGGGCTGTCGGACGCGGCGCGCCGGGGCTGGCTGGCGCGGATGCGCGAGCTCGGCCGCGCCGCCCGCTGAGCCGCCGGGACGGCGGGCGCGGAAAACCGCTTGCCACGCGGCCCCCGCCGCGATTAGAAGCTTTCCATTCCGATCGTGTGCCGTTTCCGGCGGCCGGTCGCTTCTGGGACGGCGGGTCGATGACGTTCGCGAGCGAACAGTCCGTGACGACCTCCCGGCGGGCAGCCCCCGCCCGGGCCCTTTCGCTCGTCCTGCTCCTCCTTAGCCGCCCCTGAGCGTCGGCTGGCCGCGTCACGGCCGGGCTCTCAGGGGATCACGCCTTCGCCGAACCGATCAGCCGGAATGGGCCGACGGGCGCCGACGGTCGAGAACCGCCGCTCCGGCCCGCGCAATGCCAGGAAAGCCAACGATGAACGCCCCCGTATCCGCCCCCAAGGACCGCATCGTCATCTTCGACACCACCCTGCGCGACGGCGAGCAGAGCCCCGGCGCCTCGATGACGCTCTCGGAGAAGCTGCAGGTCGCCGAGGTGCTCGACGAGATGGGCGTCGACGTCATCGAGGCCGGCTTCCCGATCGCCTCCAACGGCGACTTCGAGGCCGTCAGCGAGATCGCCAAGCGCGTCAAGAACGCCACCGTCTGCGGCCTCGCGCGCGCCTCCAACAACGACATCGACCGCGCCGGCGAGGCGGTGAAGCACGCCGAGAAGCGGCGCATCCACACCTTCATCTCCACCTCGCCGCTGCACATGAAGTACAAGCTGCAGATGGAGCCGGAGACCGTCTACGAGAAGGTGATCGCCTCCGTCACCCGCGCCCGCCAGTGGACCGACGACGTCGAGTGGTCGGCCGAGGACGGCTCGCGCACCGAGCACGACTTCCTGTGCCGTTGCGTCGAGGCCGCGATCAAGGCCGGCGCCACCACCATCAACATCCCCGACACCGTCGGCTACGCCGTGCCGGAGGAATATGCCGCGCTGTTCCAGATGCTGCTGAACCGCGTGCCGAACGCCGACAAGGCGATCTTCTCGACCCACTGCCACGACGACCTCGGCCTCGCCGTCGCCAACTCGCTGGCCGGCATCTCCGGCGGCGCGCGCCAGATCGAGTGCACCATCAACGGCCTCGGCGAGCGCGCCGGCAACGCGGCGCTGGAGGAGGTGGTGATGGCGATCCGCACCCGCGCCGACGTGCTGCCCTTCGCCACCGGCATCAAGACGCCGATGCTGACGCGCGCCTCCAAGCTGGTCTCGAACGCCTCGGCCTTCCCGGTGCAGTACAACAAGGCGATCGTCGGCCAGAACGCCTTCGCCCACGAGAGCGGCATCCACCAGGACGGCATGCTGAAGAACGCCCAGACCTACGAGATCATGCGCCCCGACGACGTCGGCGTGAAGTCGACCTCGCTGGTGATGGGCAAGCATTCCGGCCGCCACGCCTTCAAGGAGAAGCTGAAGGACCTCGGCATCGAACTCGGCGACAACGCCCTGGAGGACGCCTTCCGCCGCTTCAAGGACCTCGCCGACAAGAAGAAGCACGTCTTCGACGAGGACATTGAGGCGCTGGTCTCCGACGAGATGGAGAACGCCGGCGAGCGCGTGAAGGTGATGGCGCTGACCGTCATCGCCGGCACCGCCGGCCCGCAGATGGCGACCATCACCCTAGACGTCGACGGCACCCACGTCACCATGATGTCGAACGGCGACGGCCCGGTCGACGCCACCTTCAACGCCATCAAGAAGATCATCCCGCACGAGGCGACGCTGAGGCTCTATCAGGTCAGCGCCGTCACCGAGGGCACCGACGCCCAGGCCGAGGTGTTCGTGCGCCTCGAGGAGGGCGGCAAGCAGGTCACCGGCAAGGCCGCCGACACCGACACCCTGGTCTCCTCGGCCAAGGCCTACATCTCGGCCCTGAACAAGCTCTACGCCAAGCGCGACCGCGCCAACGCCCGCGAGGTCGCGGCGGTCTGACACCCGTCTCGTGAGGTCCCGACCGGTCGGGACTTCACGAGGGTTCGGCCGTTCGGCCGGCGCCCGGTCGCGCGCTGCCCGCCCGCAAGGCTCCGACGCCGGGTCGGAACGGTGCGAACTCGCTACGGCGAGGGCCGGCGACCGCCCGGCCGATCGGGCCCCCGCGCGACCGACGAGGACGAACGGCCCGCCCGAGCGGCGGGCGACGACACGAGGGGCGGCCCGCCGGGTCGCCCCTCCGTCGTTTCGCCGGCTCCGCGATCCCGCCCGCGCCGACACCCCGGCCGCCGCCTCGCCGGCGGCGGCGCGACGGCCGGGCAGGGGTGCCCCAACCCCTTCGCCCGCAACGATTTTCGAGGTTTTTTCCCCGCCCCGAAAAAAGGGGGTTGCGGACCCCGGAACCCCCGGCTATAAGCCCGCCATCCAACGCGGACGGCGACACCGTCGCCGACCGTCGGAGGGCGCGTAGCTCAGTCGGTAGAGCAGCTGACTCTTAATCAGCGGGTCACAGGTTCGATCCCTGTCGCGCCCACCAAATTTCTGTTTCAGCTGATTCGCTTAGATGGCGAAATGTTGAAGCGCTTGGGCGTCTCATTGGGCGCAGCTCTTACTTCAATGTTTGAAGTTCGTTGCTTATTGCTGTCCTGCTATTGGCTTTGATGTTAGGAACTCTTTGGTCCTTCTAAGACTCTAAACCAGTCTTTGATTGCCAACTTCAATCTATCAACTTCGTCATCCGCAAGTACTCCGCAATGCGCTATTGTTCCGCGAAGCATGTTGAGAGCAGATAGAACTCGTGAAACTGCCGATTGATTGCTCATTATACCAGCAAAATCGACCCAGTTCTCTCGTATAACGTCTGACAGCTGCCCAAAAGTTATATAGTCAATCTCATTGTCAGATCTTGTGCTTACAGCCGCTTGTTCCTTGCGGTTTCGGTTTTTCCGAGCTTCCTCCTTGACGCCTGTGGGTACCTTGAGGTCCCACCAGTTCGCGCCGTGGGCACTTTCCAGTGTTTCAACGATCAATTCTCTTATGTCGTTCTCAAGCATATAAAAGAGTTCATAATACTCCGCCATGTTTGAGGCGTTTCTGCGATTCTGTAGGCTGAACTGCCTTATATACCGGTCATTATTACTGTCCTCGGAGAGTCTCTTGTTCTTGGGATTATCCTTATACTCTGAAGTGGACTGCCTTATATCAGCCTCGATAACTGCGCACTTGAGAAGAAAAAGTTCAATGTTCCCTAGGTTATTCATTGTAGTAGATTTCCTTTCAAGCTTTTAAATATTGTATTGTATACTTCAATATTTGTTGATTCTGGAAGGACAATGTTGATATTGTATATCAAACCTACATTCGACTGAGGAATGCCCTTTGAGACGCTAGAGCGGAACCCGATCTGACGGAATCGTGAGGGGTTCCCAAATCGGCCGTAAGCTGATTCAGACTGTCTGCCGGGGGGAGGCCGGCGGATATGTCGAAGGCCCTTTCTGTCGATCTTCGGGTTCGTGTTCTGGCGGCGGTCGCGGCGGGAGCGACCCACCGCGAGGCTGCTGAGCGCTTCGGGGTGAGCGCCGCCAACGTGAGCCGTTGGCGGGCGAGGGAACGCGAGCTCGGCGCTCCCCGCCCGAAGGCGCTGGGAGGCGACCGGCGCTCGGATCGGATCGAGGCCCATC